>CAURWS010000297.1:0-5532 GCA_963528485.1 uncultured Pseudomonas sp.
TAGCAGAACACCGATCGTCATGAGCAATGGCCAGGCACGTCGTCTGGCCAACCGAGCGGCGAATACCCCCGCGGCATTGCCCACCACGAATGCTGCTATGAGCATACAGATGTGTATTGCGAGCGCGTGGTTTGCAGCGCCTATCGAGACAGCAAGCCGCGTGGTGTTGCCGCTCATGAACGATACAAAGTCACCTGTGACGACAAATCCGATCGCATCGGTCATCCCCGCAATCATCGACAAAAGCGCTACAAAGCAAAGCCCGACTCGTCCTCTAAGTCGAGATAATCGCTTGCTGGCCATAGTCACGGCTGTCGTTTCTGGAAGCACGGGCACCTCGTAGGAGTCATCCAGGGAGCTGCGTACATATAGCCTGGCTGATACAGGTATCGCAATCCCGTCAGGCAACCGTGTTGGGCGTGATACGCCGTGCCCCCTGCTGAGCAACCTCACTCCCGGAGGTATTTGCTCAGGCTGTAAAACTCAACGGATTCTCAACGTGTGATCCAGCGACAGCTTGCCCGCACCCTTGGCCAGGATAATCAGTAACAACCCCGCCCAGCTCAGGTGAGTGACCCAGGCATCCGGGTACACGAACACTTCGATCACCAGCGTCATGCCCAACAGGGCCAGAGCGGAAAGTCGCGAAAACAGCCCCAGAATCAGCAGCGCCGGAAACAGATGCTCGGCGTAGGCGGCCAGGTGCGCGGCGATTTCCGGGGCAATCAAGGGAATTTTGTATTCATTGCTGAACAGGTAGTAGGTGCTGTCGGTAATGGTCAGAAAACCCTCGACCTTGGTCCTTCCCGACATCAGGAAAATCCCGGCAATGGCGATGCGCGCAACCAGTGACAGCAGCGAGTCGCTCAGCAGCAGCGTCAGGCGCTCGGCCAGACGGTTCCAGCTCGCACGCAGGCCAGAACGGGGCAGTGGGGTGGTGTGCAGTGTGTCCATGGCGTTCTCCAATGGATCATGAAGGTTCGGTCGCGACGAAGACATCGGCGCCGACCAGTCGGGTAAGGAGTTCGAGAATGTCCAGCGAGGGTTGAAGGCCGCTGGCGTGTTGAGCGGCGTCGGCCAGCGGTTTGCCAGCGGCGCAGGCATCGAGAAAAGCGCAGCCGCCGACATCCAATGGTTGCCAGCTGACGACACCTGCACTGCGCACCAGCAGTGCACCTTCGCCTTGCCAGTCGAGCTGTTCGGGCATGTCCAGCGCCAGACGGTTGTGGTGCCAGATGCTGAACACCGGCTGATCGGCGAACCATGCCCAGCGCGCCGCCGCGCGGGGCTTGAGCTGCAACGTGGCCAAGTCTTCAGGCGTGAGACTGGCGATCTGGTTGATGTCGATGCCGGGTTCATCAGCTGCGGTGTGGCAGAGGTTCCACAACCTGTCGAGTCGCGCGACATTGCCCAGATACGGCAGTTGTTGTGCGTGCTCGAAGTCATCAAGAAATTCGGCGAAGCCTGCAGCGTGATAAATCAGCCGTGCATCGACGGGGGGCGATTGACGTGCATACAGGGTCGCGGCCGCCACGAACCACTCAGTGCCCACAAGGCGCTCGACGCTCGGGAAGTTGGCCTGCAAGGCATCCACCGCGCCCTTCATCACGGTGTTGCGATACACCGTAAAGCCAGGCTGCGTACTGATCCCGCGCAGGAACGGCGACTTCACGTCATACAGCGCGTCGACGAAGGCGTCCTGAAAATTGCGCAGTTTCATGACACGCCCTCCAGCAAAGCCTGCGCACGATCCCGCTCCAGCAGCAGCTCGGCGAAGGGTGGCAGGTTGTCGTCTCGTTCGATCAGCGTTGGCCTCGGGCCGACCCTTTGGATGAGCCGCTGATAGAGCGCCCAGACGTCCTCGGCAATCGGTGCGTCGTGGGTGTCGATCAACAGCGGCGCTCCGCCAGGGTCGGCGCTGTGTCCGGCCAGATGGATCTCCATGATCGCGCTGCCGGGAAATTCGTCGACATACGCGTTGGCGTCGTAGCCCATGTTGTGGGCGCTGAGGAACACGTTGTTGATGTCCAGCAGCAGGCCGCAACCGGTCCGCTGGCTGAGTTCGCTGAGGAAGTCGATTTCGCTGACGGTATGGTTGTTCAGGCGCACGTAGTGGCTGGGATTTTCGATGGCGATGCGTCGGCCGAGAAAATCCTGTGTGCGTTGAATGTTGTCGGTGATGCGCTGCAAGGCTTCCTCGGTGCGCGGGAAGGGCAGCAGGTCAGGGTGATACTGACCCCGCCAGGTAGACCAGGCGAGGTGCTCGGAAACGAGGGCTGGCTGAACCCGGTCAATGAGGGCCTTCAACCGCGTGAGGTGTTCGGTGTCTGGCGGGCAATCGGCGGCCAGTGACAACGAAACCCCGTGCAAAGAAAGCGGATGACGGCTCCCGACCGTTTCCAGCCATGCCAGGCGAGGGCCGCCGTCGATCATGTAGTTTTCCGGATGGACTTCGAACCACAGCCCCGTCGCTGCGCAGTCGTACGCGGCTTCGTAGTGGTCGGCCTTGAGGCCCAGTCCGGCACCCAGTGTTGGCGATGTGTTCATGATCGACGTCTGCCCTTGCAGTGGTTTTTACGGTGTTGCGATTGACCTGCGTCGGCTTACATCGGGGTCAGGGAACCCATGCCATGAGGGGTCTTGATGGAGGTGCAGGTGCCTGCGGGGACGTTTTTCCAGGCGTTGGCTTGATAGTCGGTTTTGGAAGTGCCTGCGCAGGTGGTGCCAGCGCCGGCCTTGCAGTCGTTCTTGCCGGCCAGGGACACGCCGTAGCATTTTTCCATGGCAGGTGCCGAACCGGTTTCAGCGGCGTTGACGCCGGTTGCGATGGACGCGAAAGCCAGAGCGACGGCAGCGAGTTGGATGTTTTTCATGGTGTATCTCCAGAGACCTGATTGAGTGAGGCTGGCGCATCAGCGTGAGGAGTGCTGTGCGCCAGATCCGAGAGATAGTTCGCTGCCAACTGAAGATCGGTTACACCCGCCCGAAGATTTTTTTTCAGCAAGCGTTCAATCAGGGCATCACCCCGTATTCCAGAAGCAATTGCGCCATCCAGTCCATGAACACCCGGCACCGCTGCGGCAGGTGACGGCGGTGGGCGTAGAGCAGTGAAACCGGCATCGGCGCGGGGCGGTAATCGGGTAGCACCTCCACCAGCTCGCCACGTCGCAACTGATAGTCATGGGACAGGCAAGGCAACTGCACGATGCCAAGCCCGCCAAGGCACGCCGCCTCGTAGGCTTCGATGTAGTTGACCGTCACGCTGCAGGGCATCGCAACCTGGTAATGCTTGCCGTCACGGCTGTACTCGAACAGCGCAGTGGCCGCACCGAAGGCCGAGACGTAGTTGACCAGTCGATGCTGTTGCAGGTCTTCGAGGGTCTGCGGGATGCCGAAACGCTCGGCGTAGCCTGCGCTGACGCAGTTGATCATGCGCATCTGACCAATACTTCTGGCCACCAGCGAGGTGTCGGGCAGCTCGCCGACCCGCATCACGCAATCGAAGCCCTCGCGCACCAGGTCGACACGCCGGTCGGTACTGCTGATTTCCACCTCGATGCGCGGGTAGCGGTCGAGAAATTCGCTGAGTCGCGGTATCACCAGACGACGTGCCACCGCCGTGGGCATGTCGACCCGCAGGCGTCCGCTGATCGCCGTATCGTCCTGGCGAAACAGGCTTTCCAGCTCGTCCATTTGCGCCAGCAGATCCTTGCTGCGCTCATACAGCGCCTGCCCGTCCGGCGTGGCCTGAACCTTGCGCGTGGTGCGCTGCAACAGACGCGTGTCGAGCAATTGCTCCAACGCGCGAATCTGCTCGGACACCGTCGAGCGCGGCAGGCCCAGAGCATCGCTGGCCAAGGTAAAACTGGAAAGCTCGGCAACCCGGACGAAGGTCTTGAGCAGGTCGAGTTTGTTCATGCGTCACCATAGATTGTTCGGTCAAAGCGATCAGTGCTGTCGAGTGCCACGGGTTTATCTGGAGTCAAGCCGAACAATACAGTGGGCCCCACGACTGCATACCGTCAATCGAGGGAATACTCATGAGCAACAAGATCGCAATCATCACCGGCGCCAGCCGTGGCCTCGGCAAGAGCACCGCACTGTCCGTGGCTCGCCTGGGCGTCGATGTCATCGGTACCTATCACAGCCGCGAAGACGAGGCCCACAGCGTCGCCGCCGAGATCGAGGCCTTGGGCGGCAAGGCAAAAATGCTGCAACTGGACGTCGGCGACAGCAGTGGATTCAAGACTTTCGCCACCCAGGTATCGGCGTTGTTGAGCGGCTATTTCAAGGCCGAGCGTGTTGATTTCCTAGTCAACAACGCGGGCGTCGGCATGTACGCCAGTTGCGCGGACACCACCGAAGCGCAGTTCGATCAATTGATGAAGGTGCATTTCAAAGGGCCGTTTTTCCTGACCCAGACCTTGCTGCCGCTGATTGCTGACGGCGGGCGCATCGTCAATATCTCCTCGGGCCTGGCGCGTTTCTCGCCCGTGGGTTATGCCGCCTATGCGTCGATGAAAGGGGCGATCGAGGTCTGGACCCGTTATCTGGCCAATGAACTCGGTCCTCGTGGCATCACCGTGAACGCCCTTGCCCCTGGCGCCATCGAGACCGATTTTGGTGGCGGTACGGTGCGTGACAACGCCGATGTCAACGCCTGGGTGGTGGCTAATACCGCCTTGGGACGTGCTGGGCTGCCGGATGACATTGGCGCGGCAATCGCGATGTTGCTGGGGGACGGCGGGCGTTGGATCACGGCCCAGCGTATCGAGGCATCAGGCGGGATGTTTGTCTGAAACGTCTGAAAATGCGGCTGCGAAACTCATCCGTTGATGTAGTAAATGCACAGCGACAATGTGACCAGTGAACCCAAGGTCGAGATCAGAATGGTGCTCGACACCACCGAAGCCTCGCGTTTGTAGTACTCGGCCAGCATGAACGGCCCGGTGCCGGTGGGCAGGGCGCTGAGCAAAAGTGCGCTGTTGGCCCACAGGGGCGGCAAGTGGAAGACCTTGAACGCGAGGAACCAGGTCAACAACGGGTGAGCGATCAGCTTGATCAGCACAAGAAGGCTCGTGCCATGGCGCGGGCCTTGTTGTTTGTGGGCGAGAAACAGTCCCAGGGAAATCAACGCACACGGCGTGGTCGCGGCGCCCAGCAGGCTCAGGAACTTGTCCAGCGCACCGGGCAGCGGGATGCCGGTCGATGCCCAGCAGGCGCCCAGAATCGGCGACACCACCAACGGATTTTTGGCCAGTGCGGTGAGCACCTTGAGCACGATGCGATGCACATGGGCCTCGCTCTGCAGACCGATTTCGATACAGATCAGGGCGATGCCGAACAGCACGCAGACCACCATTAAAGAAGCGATCAGCGCAGGTTCCAGGCCGCCCTGGCCAAGCACCATCACGCACAGCGGAATCCCTATGTAGCCGGTATTGGCGTAGGAAGCGCTCAGGGCGTCGATGCTGGCGTCGGCAAAATGCCCAGCCTTCTTGCGCCGCAACAGCAGGGTGATGACGAACCTCG
>CAURWS010000298.1:0-5528 GCA_963528485.1 uncultured Pseudomonas sp.
GGCCCGGCAAGGTCATCGTCACCGACGCCAATGGCGCTCAAACCGAGCTGACCGCCAAAGACATCATCCTCGCCACCGGCTCCGAACCCACGCCGTTGCCGGGCGTGACCATCGACAACCAGCGCATCCTCGACTCCACCGGTGCGCTGTCCCTGAGCGAAGTGCCCAAGCATCTGGTGGTGATCGGTGCCGGAGTGATCGGTCTTGAGCTGGGTTCGGTCTGGCGTCGGCTGGGGGCCAAAGTGACCGTGGTGGAATTCCTCGATCACGTCGCCCACGGCTCGGACCTGGAAACCGGCAAGACCCTGCACCGCTCGCTGTCGCGCCAGGGCATGAATTTCAAACTCAGCTCGAAAGTGACCTCCGCCATTGCGGGCGACTCAGGGGTGAGCCTGACCGTCGAACCGGCTGCCGGTGGCGAGGCTGAAGTGATTGAAGCGGACTACGTGCTGGTGTCCATCGGCCGACGCCCTGTGACGAAAGGTCTGGGTCTGGAAACCGTCGGCCTGGAAGTGGACAAGCGCGGCGTGCTGGCCAACAAGGGCCATCGTACGGCAGTCGACGGTATCTGGGTGATCGGCGACGTGACCTCCGGCCCCATGCTCGCGCACAAGGCCGAGGACGAAGCGGCGGTGTGTGTGGAGCGCATCGTCGGCAAGAAAGGCGAGCTGAACTACAACCTGATCCCCAACGTGATCTACACCAAGCCGGAACTCGCCAGCGTCGGTAAGACCGAGGAACAATTGAAAGAGCAAGGCCGCGCTTACAAGGTGGGCAAATTCCCGTTCAGCGCCAACAGCCGGGCCAAGGTGAATCACGAGGGTGACGGCTTCGCCAAGGTGCTTGCCGACGAGAAGACCGACGAGATCCTGGGCGTGCACCTGATCGGCCCGAGCGTCAGCGAGATGATTGCCGAATATTGCGTAGCGATGGAGTTTGCAGCGTCGGCGGAGGATGTCGCGCTGACCTGCCATCCGCACCCGACGCGTTCAGAAGCGTTGCGCCAGGCGGCGATGGCGGTGGGTGGGCATACCACGCAGGCTTGATCACCACACTCCTGCGTTGAGCGCATCCCTAAGGGAGCCCCCATAGGAACGCGGTGATTCCGGTGTTGCTGTCAAACCGGCAAATGCCCCAATGGCAATGGCCCTTGGGGCTTGAGGGTGCGGATCGCGAAATTGCTGCGGATGTCCCGCACGCTGGGCATTTTCAGCAAGGTCTCTGTAAGAAAACGGTCATAGCTGCGTAAGTCCGGCACCACCACATGCAGCAGAAAATCCGACTCGCCCGACACCAGATACGCCGAGATCACCTCCGGTAACGCCGACACCATCTGATGAAATTTCTGCGCTTCGTCTTCGTGATGGCGATCGACCTTCACGCCGATGAACACCGTCAGACCCAATCCCAGCGCATCCGCGTCCAGGCTCGCCTGATACCCGCGAATCACCCCCGCTTCTTCCAGGTGCCGCACTCGGCGCAGGCACGGCGACGCCGACAACCCGATTTCATCTGCCAACTGAACGTTGGTCAAACGACCGTCCCGTTGCAGGGCATTGAGAATGCGGCGGTCGTAGGCGTCGAGCTTCACATTTATCGGGTTTGGCATAAGAGGCACCTTTCAGGCATCCAGCGGGGCAGAAGATGCCAATACTAGGCGCTAACAGGGTCAAACACGCAACCACCTGCCCTGCCTTGCAGCCGTAGAATTTTCTTCCGTCATCCCTGCCCTGAGAACCTGCCCATGGAAAATCTCGCGCTGTTCATTGCTGCCCTGTCGATGATTCTGCTGGTACCGGGGCCGGACATGATCCTGCTTCTGCAGACCGGCGCCCGTCATGGGCGTGGCAAAGCACTGGCCACGGCGCTCGGGCTGGCCATCGCCCGTGGCGGCCATGTGGCGCTGGCCGGGTTGGGGCTCGCTACGTTGTTCAAGGTCTCGCCCTGGACCTTCGAAATCGTACGCATCGTCGGCGCCGCGTACCTGCTGTGGCTGGGGCTGAAGATGTTCAAGCCGGGGTCCATGAGCACCACCGCGCAAGGGCTCGCGCCAGACGCGTCGATCTCCTGGCGCACGGCGATTCTGCGCGGTTTGCTGACCAACCTGCTCAACCCCAAGGCGTTGCTGTTCTGCTCGGTATTACTGCCACAGTTCATCGACCCACACGCAGCATCAGTGGCCGGGCAATTCGTCGAACTGGGGGTGATTCTGGTGGTGATCGGCCTGTCGTTCGACAGCGTATACGCGATGGCGGGCGGCTGGATCGGCAGGTGGCTGGCCAGCAGCCAGACCGCGCAACGCATTCAGCAATGGGTATTCGGCACGATGCTGATCGGCTTCGCTGTGCGCCTGGCCTTCATTCAGCAGGCGTGAGCGCTGATCTGAAATCATGAATGGCAACACTCTGAAGCCACGCAAGTAGCGCCCTGAAACGATTTTTTCTCTATTTTGCGAACAAGATGCCGAGATTGTTATCTGTTTGTTGGTAATTTGCGTTCGGCAAGGATTGGGAAAGCGCACTTTCATGTGCAGGAAGGCACGGCATTTCTTCAGAGGCTTCACCTTATGAATCGCAGGAATCTCCTGAAAGCTTCCATGGCGTTGGCAGCCTATAGCGCGCTGCCGGCCTCGGGTCTATACGCAGCACGTGCCCTGGCGGCAGCCGCAGACGGCGACATCGAACATTTTGATTTCAAGACCTTGCAAGACCTCGCCAAGCAGATGGCCGGCAAAGCCTATGTCAGCACCAAGCAGAACCTGCCGCCCACCCTGGCGAACATGACCCCTCAGCAGTTCAATGCAATCAAATACGACGCGGGCCATTCCCTCTGGAATGACGTCAAGGGCCAGCTGGACGTGCATTTCTTCCACGTCGGCGCGGGCTTCAAGACCCCGGTACGCATGTACAGCGTGGACCCTGCGAGCAACCAGGCGCGCGAGGTGCATTTCCGCCCCGAGCTGTTCAACTATGAAGCCAGCCGCATCGATCAGACCCAACTCAAGGGCGATCTGGGTTTTGCCGGCTTCAAGCTGTTCAAGGCGCCGGAAATCGCCATCAACGACATCCTGTCGTTCCTCGGCGCCAGCTATTTCCGCGCCATCGACAGCAACAAGCAGTACGGCCTGTCGGCACGAGGCCTGGCGATCGATACCTACGCCCACAAGCCCGAAGAATTTCCTGACTTCACCAAGTTCTGGTTCGAGAAGCCGACCAAGGACGCCACCCGCTTTGTGGTCTATGCGCTGCTCGATTCGCCGAGCGCGACCGGTGCCTACAAATTCGACATCGATTGCCAGGCCGATCGCGTGGTCATGGACATCGACGCGCACATCAATGCCCGCGCCGACATCGAGCAGATGGGCATCGCGACCATGACCAGCATGTTCAGCTGCGGCACCCACGAACGCCGCATGTGCGACACCATCCACCCGGAAATCCACGACTCGGACCGCCTGGCCATGTGGCGCGGCAACGGCGAGTGGATCTGCCGCCCGCTGAACAACCCGGCCAAGCTGCAGTTCAACGCCTTCGCCGACAAGGACCCAAAGGGCTTCGGCCTGGTGCAGACCGACCACGACTTCAAGACCTATCAGGACACCGTCGACTGGTACCACCGCCGACCCAGCCTGTGGGTCGAGCCGACGACGGCCTGGGGCGAGGGCTCCATCGATCTGCTGGAGCTGCCTACCACGGGCGAGACGCTGGATAACATCGTCGCGTTCTGGAACCCACGGGATCCGGTCAAGGCCGGCATGTCGATGAACTTCGGCTACAAGTTGTACTGGAGCCCGCTGCCGCCCGTGAGCACGCCGCTGGCGCAGGTGCATGCCACGCGTTCGGGCATGGGCGGTTTCATTGAAGGTTGGGCGCCGGGCGAGCATTACCCGGATGTCTGGGCGCGCCGCTTTGCGGTGGACTTCAACGGCGGCGGCATCGATCGCCTGCCGGAGGGCTCAGGCATCGAGCCGGTGGTCACGGTCTCCAACGGCAAGGTCCAGGACTTCAACGTGCTGGTGCTGCCGGACATCAAGGGCTTTCGCGTGACGTTCGACTGGTACCCGACCAGCGATTCGGTCGACCCGGTGGAGATGCGTATGTTCATCAAGACCGGCGACCGAACGCTGAGCGAGACGTGGTTGTATCAATACTTCCCGCCTGCGCCTGAAAAGCGTAAATACACCTGAGTCGAGCCAACGGTCGAATGGTGACCCATTGTGGGAGGGAGCTTGCTCACGAAGAGGTCGGTACTTCCAACGCATCTCACTGCCTGGAATTGTGCTTTCGTGCGCAAGCGCCCCCCACAGGGTGTGCTGACTTCAAGCGACCTGTAACAAAAATGAGTCATAGGCAGCGCGGCAGATGGCTCATTTTCCCCTCTATTTATTAGCGTCAATTTTCACGCCTTCAATAAATTCAAAAGGTTACCAAGCCTGAAATTTAAGACCCTGCAAAACTGTCCGAAAATTTGACTAATTGATTGACAGCCCTCGGATCTGACGCTGATATATCCCCTGTCACACCGTTCGAGAGGGCCCCGTCACGGCACCCCCTCCCCGCTGCGGCCATCCGACACACAACGATTCCTGTCCTCAATCGACGGCACTTGCCGACTTCGATGAGCGGTAGCTTCGCCTCGCAGGCGACTCTTTCTCCTTTCTGCCGCTCCGCCTGCCGACCCACTCCAGCGCTCCCGAGGGGCTGTACCCATGATGTCGCCTTCCCCCGTTTACGTTGAAAAGCCGTCGATCATGTCGTTCGACAAATCCACTGCCATCGTGCTGGTCGCGATTGGGTTGATCCTGGTCGAAACCTTCTCCGGCGCCTTGCGGTTTTACCTGGACAAGGCCGGAATTTCGGTCCTGCTCTACATGCCGAAAGTCGCCTGTCTGCTGTTCTTCGCGCTGGAACTGCGCCGCTTCAAGGCAGGGCCAGGGGTCTGGCTGAGCTTCATTGTCCTGCTGCTGTCGGCGGCTTGGGCGACGCTCAATGGCGCGGGTTTCGGCAACTTCGCGTTCGCCCTGTACGGCATCGCCCCGCTGCTGTTCGGGCTGACCTGCGGCGACCAGATCATTCGTCACAAACGCCTGTTCATGTGGGCCATCGCCTTCGCGCTGGCGGCGTCGCTGGCGGGGTTGGCGCTGGACAAATACGCCAACCTGCCGTGGAAGGGCTACAGCTATTCCATCGGCGGCACCGAGCTGAGCGCCAACACCAGCTGGGCCTCGGAAGACGCCGACCGGCCTGCGGGCTTCGCACGGATCTCCAGTGCCCTGGCCATCATCATCTCGATCTTCACCCTCTATCTGATGGCCACCGTGCGCTCGCGCCTGCTGGCCCTGGCGATCTTTGGCACAGGCCTGGCGGGCGTGGTACTCACCACCAGCAAGGCGCCGGTGCTGGCCCTGGTGGGGGGCGCAGGGCTGCTGATGATCACGCAGTTTCGCTGGACGACCCGCGGCGCGATCGTCTTTGCCGTGTTACTGGGGATGTCCCTGCCCTTCGCTTCGTTGATGATCGACTTCGACC
>CAURWS010000299.1:0-5521 GCA_963528485.1 uncultured Pseudomonas sp.
TGCCAGCATTTTTAACTGTCCAGGCTAGAAGCTGAACCTTCTCCCTATGAATGGAAACTTGAACAAAGGTGTTTGGAAAACGATGGAAAACACGTGGGCCTCCGCTCTTAAAGAGGGCAAGGGTGTCAGTGTGAAAATAGAACCCGTATACACCGCTAAGAATGTTCGCCCTGACAGTTTCAACGTGACTTATTCGATCAGCGGTGGCCGCCCCATAGAAATCTTATTTCAAAATTCACCAGGTGGAATCTAATGCGTAGCGACCTTGATATACACAATGACATTGGAAACATTTTGGCCGCCATTGCGCCAGAAGGCGCCTGCCAAGTGATCATGCGTGCCAAGCTGTCATCTGAACTTGACACGTGTCAGTACGAGTACGATGCAGTCTATGAGCAAGGCAACACCACATGGTTTACAGCAGGCGGGCGAGCCAATACCGACATGCTGGCCCTCCTCGTGGAGCTACGCCGGTGGTACATCAAAAATAAGCTTACTGCCGGACACACTGCCTGGGACAGCTGCGAGGTTCGCTTAGACCTGGCCAAGGTCAAGATAAATTTCACGTTCACCTACCCTGAGTGAAAACCTGATAGTCAAGCGCTGAGCGGAAGGGCAATCGGCCTTTATTGATTTCAAACTCTCTCAAGGGGCATTTGATGAATGATCAGGTCATTTACCAAAGGCGAAATTCACTTAAGCATCGGCACCATGAAGTTTGGAATTGATTTTACGTATGAGAAATGCTGACAGCGGCCATCCCTTGAAGGCCGCTACAACAGGAATAAACACATGCGAGATGAGGACTTTAAAACATTTATCACTAACGCCGGAGAAGCGATTGCCCAGCGCGAACCGTCCCCGATAACCGTCTCAAAATACCGGGGTGTGCTGCCCGATGCATTGCTCAAATATTGGGAAGAAGAAGGTTGGTGCGGGTACGCCGATGGCCTGTTCTGGACCGTTAACCCTGATGACTACAAACACGTCATCGACCAGTGGCTGGCGGGCACCGAGTTCGACGGTATTGACAACTACCATGTCATCGCCAGAAGTGGCTTTGGAAGCCTGTACGCGTGGGGCGAGCGATATAACCGCATGCTCACCGTTTCCTGTGCCACAGGCTCCATCGTCGCGTTGAAAAGCAAGCTACAGACGCCGGAAAAACAGCCGGACCTTGCCTTGCAGACGTTTTTTGCCATGTTCGATAGAGAACGATTCGACCTCGAAGATGAAGAGGGCCATTTTCTGTTTGAGCAGGCTCTAGACAACTTGGGTCCACTGACAGAACGCGAGATTTATGGATTTGCCCCCGCTTTGTTCCTAGGCGGAAAATGTCGCCTGAATAATTTGTCAATTTGCGATATGGATGTGCACCTCACCCTGCTACGCCAAATGCGATAGCGCAGACTTCCGTCATCCGCCCTGCCCCGTAAAAGGTGACCTCTTGGGTCAAGGCGACTCACTACGTTCGTAACGGTGGAAGCCAGTCAGTATGGAAGACAGAATTTATCACTCGCTGGGGCAGCTCTTGCTCAGCATCACGCCGCCGGATGCGAGAAAAACCATCGTAGAAGCGGAGCTGACGGATGAGAATGATCACTGCAGGCTCCTATACGACTACATAACCTCAGATGATAAGAAGCAATGGTTTCTGCCACCGTCAGCAACAGTCGACGGTGAAATTTTCGACCTGCTCGTGGAACTGAGAAAGCTCTTCGAACTCAACAACCTCTACCCTGAAGGTCGCCCATGGCGGGCATGTGTGATCACGCTGGACAGGCTCAACACGCAGATCCACATCGACTTCAACTACCCCTGAGGGATTATCCGCAAGGAGGCGCCGTGATCACTGAAGACATGAACCTGGTGAACGCAATATTCAGCATCATCGACAATGGAATTGTCGATGGCTATGAGTCTTTCCGTTACGAAGTTGTATTAGGGCCAGGTTTCATAGACACCGAGTTGCTCGTCGAAAAGGATGGAATGGAAACCACCAACGCTCGAACCGACCTGGACGACACCCGACTCTATGAGTTGGTCGAACAGTTGCAGCAGCGCGCTCAGCAACGGGGCGAACATTGGACCTCGCTGACGATCTCCTGCAGGCAAGCAGGACAAGTCACTGCCCAGTTTCACCCGTAAAATTGTGGCTCGCTACCCATGGGTAGCGCAAAAGCCTGCCAGGAATACACACCGCTACGACCGCGCTCAACAAATGCAACTGATGCGCTGCATTACATAATTAGCACCCCGTCCGTGAAGTGAATCAGGAAGCTCAGGGTTCATCCATCACGGACCCCATCATGTCTTCCATCACCCGCAACCGCCCTGCCCTTAGCGCAGATCATCAACAGCTCAACGACATCAGCCGCAGCGTGGTCGAGCATTGCCCGGACCTTCGCGAAATGGCCCGTGAGGCCGCCAGGGACATCCTGCGCAAACACGGACTGGACTCTCTTGAGCCGGACACCGTTTACTGGCACCGCTTCAATCGCACCGAGAGCAGCTCGCTGACCTTCAATGGCTGGGAGCATCTGGACACGCCCATCGAATCCCTGACCTTGCCGCAACTGGTCATGCGTCGGTTCAACGCCAACGATCAGGACAACCCCGACAACCTGCAGGCCATGAGTGGTTTCTACACCGACGGGCCAGAGGCGCAGGCCTACGACGAAGCCAATGAAGTGCGGTTATTGCCGCAGGATGTGCTGGAGGCGTTCTGGACGCTGGACTTCAAGACGCGTTTCAACACGCGGCTCACCGCATTCTGGCAGCAGTACCCGGATGATTTCAGAACCTTGGCCAAGGCCAACTTCATCGCCAAGGCCATCGAAGACCGCAGCAGCGCGCAGCTGGACAGCGAGCAGTTCACGGCGTTGATGCAGGCCGTGGGCATCGATCCGAAGAACCCCGTCACCCTCGCGACGCTAAAGGCGCCAACCCGGGCAAGCCGCGACATCCGGATCGCCACACTGGACATCGCCGGGTACGAAGCCACCGACATCCTGCGATTCGTCGAGCCTGGGGGGCGTCAGTTCATGTACGTGCCGGGCGAGGTCGACGGGTTTCACGTTTTCGACACCCCGGACGATCTGCAATGGTGGCTGATGACCCACACCAACGAGGCTGCCAATCGGGCGCGGTTCATGTCGCATTTCCCCCTCGCAATGCATGCCGAAAAGGACCACGCCACGGGC
This sequence comes from uncultured Pseudomonas sp., assembly GCA_963528485.1. Classification (GTDB taxonomy): domain Bacteria; phylum Pseudomonadota; class Gammaproteobacteria; order Pseudomonadales; family Pseudomonadaceae; genus Aquipseudomonas. Next base: position 3,204 of record CAURWS010000299.1, read on the forward strand.
CTCAACCACGCGTTGGACATGATGTTCAGCCAGTGGGGACCGGACACGCTCAAGGTCATTAATCTCAATGACCAGACCATAACGGGCGACCCCTTCACCCACCTTCGCGACAGTACCCGGCAGCGCATGCACAGCGATGCCGACTACGCGCTTCACTCCAACGGCGAGCTGCGCAAACAGATGTGGATGGGCTACCTGAAAGCCTTCGGTCAGACCTTCGGCGCACTGGCCGCGCTGGACTGGCCCATCGCGCTGGCGGCTGTCGGCGCAGGCTTGGCCGATGTCGGGCTGAACATTGATCAGGCGATCCACGGGCATACCACCGCTGAACGCAAAAACGGTGTAATCGGCGCCATCCTCGGCAGCATTGACGTGCTGTTCAACAGTGCTTTTCTATTGCAGGCCGCCGCGCCTGAAGTGGGCGAGATTGCGTCAGAATCCGAATCCGCTTCTGGCTCGAATCCCGTGCCTGAAGACCTGCCTGAATCCACTCCACCACCTGCTCTTGATGCAGGCGCGCAGCTCCCGACCCTGGCGGTTTCCCCGACAGAACCCGATGCAGGCTTGCTGTCGTTCAGAACCAACGAACTGCTCGACACCATGACCCCGCCGCCCACTGAAGGCCGGATGCAGGGCGTCTATATCAAGAGCACCGGTGAAACCTTCATCCGTATCGAGGACGAGGTCTACCGCGTGCGCTTCGTCAACGAGTTGAACACTTGGGTGATCATCGACCCGCAGGCCCCTTTCTCTTTCCAGCGCAATCTTCCCGTGCGCTTGAACGTCGACGGCACGTGGCAACCGATGAAGGGGGCTAGTCTGCTGGGCGGGGGCAAGGTGCTGACGACCCTCAGAGGCAGCCAGGCTTCCGTCGTCCTTTCACCCGGCCCTTCGATGACGCCCTACGACATGCCGGAAAACCTGCGACAGGGCATGCGCTCGCGGGTCGAAAGCCCCAGCAACAAACCCTTCGAAGGCTACTATGCAACACTGGACGATAACGATCCGATTGAGCGTTTCTTCGTCATCCGGGAGGAACTGGCGCGCGACGCCGACGCATTTTATGCCGGCCTGGAACTTCCCCAACGCCCATCGATTCCGGACATTCCTCAGAATGCCTTGCCCAAAACGGCCATCCGGCAGCTGTATGAAAACCATCAGGGCCTGGTGATCGGGGAAAGCCACAGCAGCGTGGCGAGCAAGCAGTTCCTGATCGACAACATGGCGCGACTGGCCAAACAGAACGTTCGCACGCTCTATCTGGAGCACGTCCTGACTGACCTGCATCAAGTCGACTTGGACACCTTCGCCAGAACAGGGCGCATGCCCAAAACCCTGCAGTCGTACCTGGAAGATCTGGACTGGGGGCACTTCACCGATTCGACCGGCACTTACACGTTTCAGAATCTGATACGCACAGCCAACAAATACCGTATGCGCATCCGGGCCATCGACTGCATGGCCAGTTACCGCGTCGCCGGCTTGCCCGACCCCGGGCGCACGGTGCGCCTGAAACTCATGAACTACTTCGCGCATACGGTGATCGCCGCAGACGAGCCCGCGCGCGCAGGCAGCAAGTGGGTCGCTCTGGTGGGCAATGCCCACGCCAACACGTTCAAGGGCGTACCGGGTGTTGCGGAAATCGAAGGCGCGGTCGGGCTGCGCGTGCGGGACGTGCCGGCGGGCGGTATGACGGGGTTTGGCGTGGACCCGGGTGAAGACGTCCTGACTGCGATGGGCCAGCCTGCCGGCCGGGTCAAAAGCGACCTGCGATTGCAAATGGTCACCCTCGGCGTCAGAACCCACTTCCTTCGCACGCCCACCTCGCTGGGCTATCGCCTGCGACGCCCCGGAAACTTCGCCATCCAGCGCTCAGGCGATTCGCCCCAGCTGATCTACAAGAATCAGGAAGGTGAAGTGACCTACGTGCCCATCCAGATCAGCGATGAACATCTGTCGATCAGCAGCGCCGATTGGCCGCTGATCAGCGGGCGCCGCTATGCCAGCTTCGAAGAACTGGCCTTCGCACTGAAACTGGCAGGGATGACCTGAGAACACGTACGCCGGATGCGCCTTCAAGCGGCATCCGGCTTCGAGGGTGAGTTGCTGTAGTCTTGGTGTGGCTTCAGCGGGGCTCAGTCATCATTCCCACTCAATCGTCGCCGGCGGCTTGCTCGACACGTCGTAGGTAACGCGGGAGATGCCTTCGATTTCGTTGATGATGCGGCCGCTTACGGTTTCCAGCAGCTCGTAAGGCAGGTGTGCCCAACGTGCGGTCATGAAGTCGATGGTTTCGACGGCGCGCAGGGCGACGACCC
>CAURWS010000300.1:0-5520 GCA_963528485.1 uncultured Pseudomonas sp.
CCGTCGTCGCCACGCACGAAGCCCATCAACTGGCCGGTGTCCTGTTGCGGCAGGAAGGTTTTCGGCACCACCACGTACAGCGCGATGTTCACGCCGATCGTCACCACCAGCGACAGCAGGGTCAGGCGGCGATGACGCAGAACCCAGCCCAGGCTGCGGTCGTAGCCGGCGACCATGCGGTCGTTGACCCGCTGGCTCCAGCGTTGCAGGCGGTTTTCTGTGCCGGGCCCGTGGGGCTTGAGCCAGCGCGCGCAGAGCATCGGCGTCAGGGTCAACGAGACCACCAGCGAGACAACGATGGACACCGACAGGGTGATGGAAAACTCGCGGAACAGGCTCTCGACCAAGCCGCCCATGAACAGAATCGACAGGAACACCGCCACCAGCGAGACGTTCATCGACAGCAGCGTGAAACCCACTTCCTTCGCGCCGCGATACGCCGCTTCCATCGGTGGGACGCCTTCATCGATGTGTCGGGAGATGTTTTCCAGCACCACGATGGCGTCGTCCACCACCAGCCCGGTGGCCAGAATCAGCGCCATCAGCGACAGGTTGTTCAGGGAAAATCCGTACAGGTACATGATCGCGAACGTGCCCACCAGCGACACCGGCACGGCCAGGGTCGGGATCAGCGAGGCGCGGAAACTGCCGAGGAACAGGAACACCACCATGATCACCAGCACCACGGCGATCAGCAGGGTCATTTCCGCCTCATGCAGCGTGGCCTTGATCACCGGTGAGCGGTCCATGGCCAGGTCCAGCTTGACGCTGGCCGGCAGCACGGCCTGCAACGCCGGCAACTGCGCCTTGATGGCGGCCACGGTTTCGATGATGTTGGCGCCGGCCTGACGGTTGATCACCAGCAGCACGGCGGCCTTGTCGTTGAAAAAGCCGCTGTTGTAGCGGTCCTCGACCGAATCCTTGACCTTGGCCACGTCCTTGAGGCGCAACGCTGCGCCGTTCTGGTAGTGGATGATCAGCGGCTCGTAATCCTTGGCCTTCTCCAGTTGGTCGTTGGCCTGAACCTGCCAGTTGTGCTCGGCGCTTTCGACGAAACCCTTGGGGCGACGCACGTTGGAGCCGGAAATCGTCGTGCGCACCTCATCCAGCGACACGCCGTACTGGTCCAGCAGCTTGGGCTCAAGTTCGTCTCGCACCGCAGGCAGCGAACTGCCGCCGATCTGCACCTCACCGACGCCATTCACCTGGGACAGGCTCTGGGACAGGATGGTCGAGGCCATGTCGTACAGCTGGCCTTTCTCCAGCACGTCCGAGGTCAGCGACAACACCATGATCGGCGCCTGGGACGGGTTGACCTTCTTGTAGGTCGGCATGCTGCGCATCCCGCTCGGCAACAGGTTGCGTGATGCGTTGATCGCCGCCTGCACTTCCCGCGCGGCGCCGTTGATGTCGCGATCCATGTCGAACTGCAAGATCACCCGCGTGCTGCCCTGGCTGGAACGGCTGCTCATGGTGTTGACCCCGGCGATGGTGCCCAGGGACCGTTCCAGTGGCGTCGCCACGCTGGAGGCCATGATTTCCGGGCTCGCGCCGGGCAGCGAGGCGCTGACCACGATCACCGGGAAATCCATGTTCGGCAGCGGCGACACCGGTAGCAGGCCGAAGCTCATGCCGCCCAGCAGCATGATCGCCAGGCTCAGGAGCATGGTCGCGACCGGTCGCCGAATGAAAGGGGCCGACAGGTTCATGAGCGATGGCTCCAAGCAGCAAGCGGCAAGCTACAAGAACAAGCCGCGCCGCCAGTCAGCTTGCAGCGTGCAGCTTGTAGCTTGAGGCTGCCGGTCATACCGCCACCTCGGTCTCTGTGGAGCGACGAAACCTGCGCCCCAACCGATCGAAATACAAATAGATGACCGGCGTCGTAAACAGGGTCAGCACCTGACTCACCAGCAGCCCGCCCACCATGACCAGACCCAGCGGTTGACGCAACTCAGCGCCGGAACCAGTTGCGAACATCAGCGGAATCGCGCCAAACAACGCCGCCAGTGTGGTCATCAGGATCGGCCGGAAGCGCAGCAGTGCCGCTTCATAAATCGCCGTTTGCGGATCGACACCCCGGTTGCGTTCTGCGTCCAGGGCGAAGTCGATCATCATGATCGCGTTCTTCTTGACGATGCCGATCAGCAGGATGATGCCGATGATGGCGATCATGCCCAGATCGTTGCCGCTGAGGATCAGCGCCAGCAGCGCGCCGATGGCCGCCGACGGCAGGGTCGACAGAATGGTGATCGGGTGAATGTAGCTCTCGTAGAGCACGCCGAGCACGATGTACATGGTCACCACAGCGGCCAGGACCAGCAGCAAGGTGCTGGACAGCGAGGCCTGGAACGCTTCGGCGGCGCCCTGGAACTGGGTCTGCACGCCAATCGGCATGCCGATGTCCTTCTGCACCTGCTCGATCACCTGCACCGCCTGCCCCAGCGCCACGCCGGGCGCGAGGTTGAACGACATCATCACCGACGGGAACTGCCCCATGTGGGCAATCGCCAGCTGTGCCTGACGCTGTTCGATCCTGGCCAGACTCGACAGCTTGACCTGCCCGCCATCGGTGGTCTTGACGTGAATCTGCTCCAGCGCGCGGGGGCCCAGATCATTGCTGGCCGCGGCTTGCAACACCACGCGGTACTGGCTGGCCTGGGTGTAGATGGTGGAAATCTGCCGCTGACCGAAGGCGTCGTACAGGGCGTCGGTGATGGCCGACACGTTCACTCCAAGGCGGCTGGCGGCGTCGCGGTCGATGTTCAGGAACACCTGCAGGCCCTTGTCCTGCAGGTCGCTGGCGACATCGGTCAGTTCCGGGCGTTCGGCCAGTGCATCCACCCGCTTGGCGCTCCATTCGCTGAGCAACTCGGCGTCAGGCGAGGACAGGCTGACCTGGTACTGGGTGCGGCTGACGCGGTCTTCGATGGTCAAATCCTGCACCGGCTGCATGAACAGGCGAATGTCCGAGAGCTGATCGACCTCCGGTTGCAGGCGCTGAATCACCTGCGTCGCCGATACGTCCCGTTCGCTGTGGGGCTTGAGGTTGATCAGCATGCGCCCGCTGTTGAGGGTGGCGTTGTCGCCGTCGACCCCGATATACGAAGACAGACTGGCCACGGCCGGGTCTTGCAGGACGATCTTCGCCAACGCCTGCTGACGTTCGCTCATGGCGGCAAACGACACCGATTGCGGCGCCTCGGAGATCCCCTGAATCACCCCGGTGTCCTGCACCGGAAAGAAGCCTTTGGGCACGGCCAGATACAGCAGCACCGTGATGCCCAGCGTGGCGATGGCCACCAGCAGGGTCAGCGGCTGGTGCTTGAGCACCCACTGCAACTTGCGCCCGTAGGCAGCGATCAGCCAGTCAATCCACGCGCCGCTGGCCCGGTAGAAACGGCCCTGTTCCTCCTCCCTGGGCTCACGCTTGAGCAAGCGCGCGCACATCATCGGCGTCAGGGTCAGGGACACCACCAGTGAAATCAGGATCGCCACGGCCAGGGTGATGGCAAATTCGCGGAACAGGCGCCCCACCACATCCGCCATGAACAGCAGCGGGATCAGCACGGCAATCAGTGAGATGGTCAGCGACACCAGGGTGAAGCCGATCTGTCGCGCGCCCTTGAGCGCGGCCTGCAGCGGGGTTTCGCCCTCCTCCAGGTGCCGGGAGATGTTCTCCAGCATGACAATCGCATCGTCCACCACAAAACCGGTGGCGATGGTCATGGCCATCAGGGTCAGGTTGTTGACCGAAAAACCGGCCAGGTACATCACGCCAAAGGTGCCGATCAGCGACAGCGGCACAGCCACCGACGGGATGATCGTCGCGCTCAGGCGACGCAGAAAGAGGAAGGTCACCAGCACCACCAGCACGATGGAAATCAGCAACTCGTGCTGCACATCGCTGACCGACGCACGAATGGTCTGGGTGCGGTCGGTGAGCACGACCACGTTGAGCCCGGCGGGCAGGTTGTCGGTGATGCTCGGCAGCAGCGCCTTGATGCGGTCGACCACCTCAATAACGTTGGCCCCCGGCTGACGCTGAATGTTCAGCAACACGGCCTGGTTTTCATTGGCCCACGCCGCCAGACGCTCGTTTTCCGCGCCGTCGACGATCTGCGCCACGTCCTTGAGGCGCAGCGGGCCGCCGTTGGCGTAGGCAAGAATCAGGTTGGCGTATTCCTCGGGGGACTTGAGCTGGTCGTTGGCGTCGAGCATCGACACCCGGGTCGGGCCGTCGAAGTTGCCCTTGGGCGTGTTGACGTTGGAGGCGCTGACCAGCGTGCGCACATCGGCCAGATTCAGGCCGTTGGCCGCCAGCGCCTCGGGGTTGACCTTGATGCGCACCGCCTGACGCTGGCCGCCAGCGATACTGACCATGCCGACGCCGCTGATCTGGGCGATCTTCTGCGCCATGCGCGTATCGACCAGATCGTTGAGCTTGGGCAGCAACATGGTCTTTGAGGTGATCGCCAGGGTCAGCACCGGCGTGTCGGCCGGGTTGACCTTGTTGTAGGTCGGCGGCGCCGGCAGGTCATTGGGCAGCAGGTTGGTCGCGCCGTTGATCGCGGCCTGCACCTCTTGCTCGGCAACATCCATATTGATGTCGAGGCTGAAACGCAGGGTGATCACCGAGGCGCCGCCGGAACTGGTCGAGGCCATTTGCGTGAGGCCCGGCATCTGCCCGAACTGGCGTTCCAGCGGCGCGGTCACGGCACTGGTCATCACTTGCGGGCTGGCGCCGGGGTACAGCGTCATGACGCGAATGGTCGGGTAATCCACCTGAGGTAACGCCGACACCGGCAACAGGGTGTAGGCGATCAGGCCGGCCAGGACGATGGCCAGCATGCTCAGCGTGGTGGCGACCGGCCGCAGGATGAACAGGCGTGACAGGTTCATACGTTGCCTTTCTTCACCGGCGTTGCGTCAGCCGACTCACTGGATTCTTTCGACGGCTTGCCTTGTAGCTTCTGCCCTGGCGTGGTCGGGACTTCCTTGCTGTCGTTGACGATCTCGACATCGCTGCCGTCCTTCAGGCGGTCGGTGCCTTCCAGCACCACGCGATCGCCTGCGGCCAGGCCTTCGGTGATGACAGTGGAGTGTTCATCGGCAGGCCCGGTCTTGAGCGGGCGAATACGCACTTTCTTCTCGCCGTCCATGACGTACACGAAGGTGCCGTTAACCCCGAACTGCACGGCAGCCGAAGGCACCAGCACGACGTTTTTCAGCGTGGTGGCCAGCAGGCGCGCGTTGACGAACTGATTGGGGAACAGCGCTTCGTCGTTGTTATCGAAGCGCGCCTTGAATTTCAGGGTGCCGGTGGTGATGTCGATCTGGTTGTCGATGCTCGCCAGCACGCCACGGGCCTGCAGTTTGGTGTCGTTGCGATCCCAGGCTTCGACCATCAGCTTGTCGCCGTTGCGGTAGTGGCTGAGCACGTCGGCCAGGTCCTTCTCCGGCAGGGTGAAATTGACGGTAATCGGTTTGGTCTGGGTGATGACGGCCAGTGCGGTGGTGTCG
>CAURWS010000301.1:0-5518 GCA_963528485.1 uncultured Pseudomonas sp.
CTGTACGACGATTTCGTGCAGGTGCTCAACGACGCCAACGTGTTGTTGCTGATGGAAGTCTACCCGGCGGGTGAAGAGCCGATTCCGGGGGCGGACAGCCGTCAGTTGGCCCACAGCATTCGTCAGCGCGGTCAGCTGGACCCGATCTACATCGAGCGCGGCGTCGAGCTGGCCCCGCTGGTCAAACCGCTGCTGCGTGCCGGCGACATTCTGCTGTGCCAGGGCGCGGGCGACATCGGCGGCCTTGCTCCGCAATTGCTCAAGAGCCCGTTGTTCACGGGCGCTGTCGTGGCCTCGACCGAAGGTAAGCTGAAATGACAGCCGTCGCGCCAGTCTCCCTGCTCTCGACCCTGGAGCCCAAAGGCTTCGGTCGTGTGGCCGTACTCTTCGGTGGCAAGAGCGCGGAGCGGGAAGTGTCCCTCAAATCCGGCAACGCAGTGCTTGAAGCGCTGCTGAGCGCGGGCGTCGATGCCTTCGGGATCGACGTGGGCGACGATTTCCTGCAACGACTGGTCAGTGAAAAGATTGATCGCGCGTTCATCGTGCTGCACGGCCGTGGTGGCGAAGACGGCACCATGCAGGGCCTGCTCGAGTGCCTGGAAATCCCGTACACCGGCAGCGGCGTGCTGGCCTCGGCACTGGCGATGGACAAGCTGCGCACCAAACAGGTCTGGCAGAGCCTCGGCCTGCCGACCCCGCGTCACGCGGTATTGGGCAGCGAGGCCGATTGTATTTCTGCGGCGACGGAACTGGGCTTTCCTTTGATCGTCAAACCCGCCCATGAAGGCTCCAGTATCGGTATGGCGAAAGTGACCGGCGTCGATGAATTGATCGCCGCATGGAATGCCGCCAGTACCTACGATTCGCAAGTGTTGGTCGAACAATGGATTCAAGGTCCGGAGTTCACCGTCGCCTCGCTGCGTGGGCAGGTATTGCCGCCGATTGGCCTGGGCACCCCGCACAGTTTCTACGACTACGACGCCAAGTACCTGGCTTCCGATACCCAGTACCGGATCCCGTGTGGCCTGGATGCAAGCAAAGAACAGGAGCTCAAGGCGCTGACCGCTCGCGCCTGCGAAGCCGTGGGCGTTGCCGGTTGGGCACGTACCGACGTGATGCAGGACGCCGACGGCAAATTCTGGCTGCTGGAAGTCAACACCGTGCCCGGTATGACCGATCACAGCCTGGTGCCCATGGCGGCGAACGCTGCGGGTCTGGATTTCAAACAGTTGGTGTTGGCGATTCTGGCCGACAGTGTCCAGGTGCGGGGGTAGATCATGCACGGCGCGATGCTACGTCATCAGCAACCCGTTTCCGGCGGCCGCAAGCCGGTGCCGCGTGGCGCCAGCCGTATGGTGGCCAAGGAGCCGCTGTCGGCGCGCATGCCACGGCCCAATTTCGGCTTCCTGCGCAGCCTGATGTGGCCGGTGCTGCTGGTAGTGTTCGGTTTCGGTACCTACGAAGCGGCCCAGCGCCTGCTGCCGTACGCCGACCGGCCGATCTCGCGGATCAACGTTCAGGGCGACCTGAGCTACATCAGCCAGCAGGCCGTGCAGCAGCGTATCGCCCCGTATGTGGCCACCAGCTTCTTCAACATCGACCTGGCCGGCATGCGTACCGAGCTTGAGCAGATGCCGTGGATCGCCCACGCCGAGGTCCGCCGCGTCTGGCCGGATCAGGTGGTGATTCGCCTGGAAGAACAATTGCCGGTTGCGCGCTGGGGCGATTCGGCCCTGCTCAACAACCAGGGTCAGGCGTTCACCCCGCGTGAGCTGGCCAACTACGAACACCTTCCGCAGTTGTTCGGGCCCGGGCGGGCTCAACAGCAGGTGATGCAGCAGTACCAGGTTCTGAGTCAGATGTTGCGCCCGCTGGGCTTCTCCATCGCTCGTCTGGAACTGCGCGAGCGAGGCAGCTGGTTCCTCACCACCGGCGCAGGCAATGCAGGCCCTGGCCTGGAGCTGCTGTTGGGACGAGGCAATCTGGTGGAAAAGATGCGCCGCTTTATCGCCATCTACGAAAAAACGCTTAAAGAACAGATCACGAACATTGCGCGAGTAGACCTGCGTTACAACAACGGCCTGGCCGTTGGCTGGCGTGAGCAGGCACCAGCGCCAACGACGGACAAACCCGCCGTCGCGAAGAATTGATAAGAGGCAGGACCCATGGCAAACGTGCAAAGCGGCAAAATGATCGTCGGATTGGATATCGGCACCTCCAAGGTGGTGGCGCTGGTAGGCGAAGTCGCGGCTGATGGCACGCTGGAAATCGTCGGTATCGGCACCCACCCTTCACGCGGCCTGAAGAAGGGCGTGGTGGTGAACATCGAGTCGACCGTGCAGTCGATTCAGCGCGCTGTAGAAGAAGCGCAACTGATGGCCGGCTGCCGCATTCACTCGGCGTTCGTCGGTGTCGCCGGCAATCACATCCGCAGCCTGAACTCCCACGGCATCGTGGCGATTCGCGTTCTCGACGCGGCTCAGGCAGTGGCGATCCCGGCTGACCAGCGCGTCCTGCACACCCTGCCGCAGGACTACGTGATCGATAACCAGGAGGGCGTTCGCGAGCCTCTGGGCATGTCGGGCGTACGTCTGGAAGCCAAGGTCCACGTGGTGACCTGCGCGGTCAACGCTGCGCAGAACATCGAAAAATGCGTGCGTCGCTGCGGTCTGGAAGTCGACGACATCATTCTTGAGCAACTGGCTTCGGCGTACTCGGTGCTGACCGACGACGAGAAAGAGCTGGGCGTATGCCTGGTGGACATCGGCGGCGGCACCACCGACATCGCGATCTTCACCGAAGGCGCCATTCGCCACACCGCGGTGATCCCGATTGCCGGCGATCAGGTCACCAACGACATCGCCATGGCCCTGCGCACCCCGACGCAGTACGCCGAAGAGATCAAGATCCGTTACGCCTGCGCCCTGGCCAAACTGGCCGGCGCCGGCGAAACCATCAAGGTGCCGAGCGTGGGCGACCGTCCACCTCGCGAACTGTCCCGTCAGGCGCTGGCCGAAGTGGTCGAGCCGCGGTACGACGAGCTGTTCACCCTGATCCAGGCCGAGCTGCGTCGCAGCGGCTACGAAGACCTGATCCCGGCCGGCATCGTGCTGACCGGCGGTACCTCGAAAATGGAAGGCGCGGTCGAGTTGGCCGAGGACATCTTCCACATGCCGGTGCGCCTCGGCGTGCCGCACAGCATCAAGGGTTTGGCGGACGTCGTTCGCAACCCGATTTACTCCACTGGCGTTGGCCTGTTGCTGTACGGACTGCAAAAGCAGTCGGACGGCATCTCGCTTTCGGGCTTGTCCAACCCCGGTAGCAGTTATAGCGATGAACCTAAGGCACCCGTGTTTGAGCGCCTCAAGCGCTGGGTCCAGGGGAATTTCTAGGATTCAAAAGTGGTAGGCGGCAGTAGGCGATAAAAAACTAGAGAAGTGAAGGAGAGGGAACATGTTCGAGCTCGTAGACAACATCCCACAAAGCCCGGTAATCAAAGTTATCGGTGTTGGTGGTGGCGGCGGCAACGCAGTCAATCACATGGTCAAGAGCAACATCGAAGGCGTCGAGTTCATCTGCGCCAACACTGATGCTCAAGCACTGAAAAACATTGGCGCACGTACCATTCTGCAACTGGGTACCGGTGTGACCAAGGGCTTGGGTGCAGGTGCTAACCCTGAAGTCGGTCGTCAGGCCGCGCTGGAAGATCGTGAGCGCATTGCGGAAGTTCTGCAGGGCACCAACATGGTCTTCATCACCACCGGCATGGGTGGCGGTACCGGTACCGGTGCTGCGCCGATCATCGCCGAAGTGGCCAAGGAAATGGGTATCCTGACCGTTGCGGTCGTGACCCGTCCATTCCCGTTCGAAGGCCGCAAGCGCATGCAGATCGCCGATGAAGGCATCCGCGCGCTGTCCGAAAGCGTCGACTCGTTGATCACCATTCCCAACGAGAAGCTGCTGACCATCCTGGGCAAAGACGCAAGCCTCTTGTCGGCATTCGCCAAGGCAGACGATGTACTGGCCGGTGCCGTTCGCGGTATCTCCGACATCATCAAGCGTCCAGGCATGATCAACGTCGACTTCGCCGACGTACGCACCGTGATGTCCGAAATGGGCATGGCGATGATGGGCACTGGCGCGGCCAGCGGTCCGAACCGTGCGCGTGAAGCGACCGAAGCGGCCATCCGCAACCCGCTGCTCGAAGACGTGAACCTGCAGGGTGCCCGCGGCATTCTGGTCAACATCACTGCCGGTCCTGACCTGTCTCTGGGTGAGTACTCCGACGTGGGTAGCATCATCGAAGCGTTCGCCTCCGAGCACGCCATGGTCAAGGTCGGTACCGTTATCGATCCGGACATGCGCGACGAGCTGCACGTGACCGTGGTTGCCACTGGCCTGGGTGCAAAAATCGAGAAGCCTGTGAAGGTCATCGACAACACCATGCAGACCGCTCAAGCCGCACCTGTGCAGCAACAAGCCGTCCGTCAGGAACAGCCTTCGGTCAACTACCGCGATCTGGACCGTCCTACCGTGATGCGCAATCAGGCTCACGCAGGCGCCACTGCTGCGGCAAAAATGAACCCGCAAGACGATCTGGATTACCTGGACATTCCAGCATTCCTGCGTCGTCAGGCTGATTGATGAGTTCTATCAGGGGTATAAGGGTGATTGGTGTTCAGCAAAGGCCAGGTCTGCTATCATCGCCAGCCTTTGTTGATACTAATTCGCGATATGCGCTGAAGCGGCCAATGCCATGATTAAACAACGCACCCTGAAGAATATTATCCGTGCCACAGGTATCGGCCTGCACTCGGGGGAAAAGGTTTACCTGACCCTCAAACCTGCACCTGTGAACGCTGGCATTGTGTTTTTCCGTACCGACCTCGAGCCGGTCGTCCAGATCAACGCACACGCGCTGAACGTTGGCGACACCACGCTCTCCACCACGCTGTTCAACGGCGATGTGAAGGTCGATACGGTTGAACACTTGCTGTCGGCCATGGCTGGCCTTGGCATCGATAACGCCTACGTTGAACTCTCTGCCTCCGAAGTTCCAATCATGGATGGCAGCGCAGGTCCCTTCGTATTCCTGATTCAATCAGCTGGCCTGGAAGAACAGGACGCACCGAAGAAATTCATACGCATTCTGAAAGAAGTCTGCGTTGAAGAAGACGGCAAATTCGCCAAGTTCGTGCCGTTTGAAGGATTCAAGGTGGGCTTCGAAATAGATTTCGACCACCCGTACCTGAAAAACCGCACGCAAACGGCGTGTGTGGATTTCTCCAGTACTTCGTTCGTAAAAGAAGTAAGCCGTGCGCGTACCTTTGGCTTCATGAAAGACATCGAGTACCTGCGCAAGCACAACCTTGCACTGGGCGGCAGCGTTGAAAACGCGATCGTCGTGGACAAGGACGGCGTGTTGAACGAAGACGGCCTTCGATATGAAGACGAGTTCGTCAAACACAAGATGCTGGATGCCATCGGTGACCTGTATCTGTTGGGCAACAGCCTGATC
>CAURWS010000302.1:0-5513 GCA_963528485.1 uncultured Pseudomonas sp.
CCCAGCCCTGTCCCCGACCGCATCCTGCGCGCCATGAGCTATCCCACCATCGACCATCGTGGCCCCGAATTCGGCGAGCTGGGACTCAAGGTGCTGTCGGGCATCAAGCAGATTTTCAAGACGCAAAATCCCGTGATCATCTACCCCGCCTCAGGCACCGGCGCCTGGGAAGCAGCGCTGTGCAACACCCTGAGCGCAGGGGATGAAGTGCTGATGTTCGAGACCGGACACTTCGCCACGCTCTGGCAGAAAATGGCCCTGAGCCTGGGCCTCAAGCCGCAGTTCATCGGCAAGCCGGGCATTGAAGGCTGGCGCGGCGGTGTCGACGCACAGATGATCGAATCGCACCTGCGTGCAGACAGCGCCCAGCGCATCAAGGCCGTGTGCGTGGTGCACAACGAAACCAGCACCGGCGTGACCTCCGACATTGCCTCGGTGCGCAAGGCCATCGACGCCGCTGGCCATCCGGCGTTGCTGCTGGTCGACACCATTTCCGGCCTTGCTTCGGCGGACTATCGCCACGACGAATGGGGCGTGGATGTCACAGTGTCCGGCTCGCAAAAAGGCCTGATGCTGCCACCGGGCATCAGCTTCAACGCCCTGTCGCCCAAGGCCATCGCCGCCAGCAAGAGCGCAAAGCTGCCGCGCAGCTTCTGGGCGTGGGACGAAATCATCGAGATGAACAAGACCGGCTACTGGCCGTACACGCCGAACACCAACCTGCTCTACGGGCTGTCCGAAGCGCTGGACATGATCCTTGGCGAAGGCTTGGAAAACGTCTTTGCCCGTCACAATCGTCTGGCCCAGGCCTGTCGCACCGCCGTCAACGCCTGGGGTCTGCCGATCCAGTGCGCCGACCCTGCGGTCTACAGCCCGGTGCTCACTGGCGTGATGACGCCCGAAGGCATCGACGCCGATCAGGTGCGCAAGATCATCTACGAGCGTTTCGACATGTCATTGGGTACCGGGCTTGGCAAGGTCAAGGGGCGCATGTTCCGTATCGGCCACCTGGGCGACTGCAACGACCTGACGCTGATGGCGACACTGACCGGCTGCGAGATGGGCCTGCAACTGGCAGGCGTGAAGCTGCAGTCCAGTGGCGTTTTGGCGGCGATGGACTATCTGGGAGGGCAATCCGTACCGCTTCGACGCGACTGATCCAGCGGGCACTGCGGCGCCCGTCGCAGTGCCTGAGCACCACACACGCACTATCCCGACTCAATCGCCATCCCTGGCGATAACAATAAGAAACTGGAGATAGATCATGAAGCTGTTACGTCTGCGCCCCACCACGGTGGTGCTCTTCATGCTGTGCGCCATGTATTTCATTACCTACCTGGATCGCGTCAACGTCAGTACCGCTGCGGTCGGATTCGGTGCCGAATTCAACCTCACCAAGACCCAGATCGGACTGGTCTTTTCCGCCTTCGCCTACCCCTACCTGGTGTTTCAGATCATCGGCGGCTGGGTCAGCGACCGCTTCGGCGCCAAGCGCACTCTGGTGGTCTGCGGCCTGATCTGGGCTGGTGCCACAGTGCTGACAGGGCTGGCCGGTGGCTTCGTTTCCCTGCTCATCGCCAGGGTGCTGCTGGGCCTGGGTGAAGGCGCGACCTTCCCTGCGGCCACGGCAGCGATGTCACGCTGGGTGGCCAAGGATCAGCGCGGATTCGCCCAAGGCATCACCCACGCCTTCGCCCGACTGGGCAACGCCCTGGCCCCCGCCGCGATGATCGCGGTGATGGCGGCCTACGGCTGGCGCGAATCGTTTTACGTCTGCGCAGGCATCAGTTTTGTCTGGGTCATGCTCTGGATGCTGGTCTTTACCGAGCACCCAAAAGACCACCCGCGCATCTCGCAACACGAACTGGACGTCCTGCCGCCGCCCAAACCCAAAAGCAAGATCGCCCTGCCCTGGGGACGTCTGTTCAAGCGCATGGCGCCGGTGACCATCGTTTACTTTTGCTACGGCTGGACCCTCTGGCTGCTGCTCAGCTGGGTGCCGATGTACTTCATGAACATGGGCCTGGATTTGAAAAACACGGCAATCTTTTCCTCCACGGTGTTCTTCGGCGGCGTGGTCGGCGACACCCTGGGCGGCATTGTCAGCGACCGCATCTACAAACGCACCGGCGATCTGAACAAGGCCCGCAGCCGCATGGTCGCGATCTGCCTGTCACTCACCCTACTGGCGCTGTTGCCGCTGATGTTCACCCACGACCTGTACGTGTCACTGGCGTGCCTGGCGGTCGCATTCTTCTTCTCGGAAATGACCATCGGCCCGATGTGGGCCATCCCCATGGACATCGCCCCGGACCACTGCGGTACCGCCAGCGGCATGATGAACACCGGCTCCGCCATGGCGGCCATCGTCAGTCCAGTCGCCGCGGGCCTTTTGATCGACCAGTTCGGCAACTGGCAACTGCCGTTTCTGGTCAGCATCGTGCTGCTGGCGATCGGCGTGATGCTGTCGTTCCGCATGCGGCCGCGGAACCGGTTTGAGTATGGCGCGGGTGTGACAGTGAAAACTGCTGTGTCAGATACACCGCTAGCGTCCGGATTGCGATCCAGACCGTAGTCACGTGTTTATGTCGGGCAGAAGAGGTAAAGCCGACATTATCTTTGTAAGGGCTTCTTGAGGTTACGAAGGTGGCGAAAGCGGTGTGTCAGATATGCCGCTTCGTCCGGATGCGGCCCAGACCGTCGTAACCTGCGACTGCTCCTACAAGTGATCGGGGCGAAGCCAAGATCGGCGGAACGCTTCTTCCGTTAGGCAGAACCCGGTCGTGGCCTCGCAGGTGCAAAGAAAAGAAGGCCGACTGGTTTCCACCGCCGAGCCTGATGGGTGATTTATCGTTCTCTGCCGCCGCCCCCGGCCACCTCGCGCACAAGGATTTCGCCTCGTTGCACAAATCCCTGGGCTTGGGATGGACGCTGTGAAGCAACGGGATCACACGCAGGCTTTGGCCGCCTGACCGAAGCCCGAGGTCAACAGACTGCGCTCATAAATGAACACTTTGCCGCCGCCGTTGGCCTTGTACGCTTCGATCACGTTATCGGCGGCCACGGAGCTGGATACGACGATGCGATAATGCCGCTGGGTCTGGGACAGGGTCGGGCTCATCGAATGCCCCTGCAATTTAGGCACGACGCAGGCCGTGAACTGTTCCGGGGATTTGCTGGTTTGCAGCGTGAGGGTCGGCTCGTTGGGCGCGGAGGCGCAACCGGTCAGCAGGGCAAACGCAGTCAGGGCGGTGGAGATCAGCAATGTACGCATGGGCGGGTCCTGTCAAAAAATGCTGCTCATGGGGCAGCTGTTCAATGCAGGCTATTGTCCGGATCGCTGCGCCATAACTGAACGTGTAATGGCTGATGCTCACTATCATCACAAGCGATAGCAGTGAGCATCGGAAGGGATCACACAGCGTCAGATCAGTGCCCCGCCACCGCCGCCCCGCCCTGGCGTATCCCGGCCGGAAAACCGCTGTCGCGGGCGCGCATTGCAATGGCCAGGCTCACCAGCACCAGCGCCAGCAGCACCCAGGGGAATGAACCGACCCCGAATTGATCCAGCAGCACACCGCCCAGCAAACCGGCGCCGGCGATGGCGCTGTTCCACACCACCACGTTCATCGACAGCGCCACATCCGCACCGCTCCCCGCAGCATCGGCCAGCGCGGTTTGCAGCAAGGTCGCCGCGCCGCCGAAGGTCAGCCCCCAGATGAACACCCCCAGATAAATCGCTTCGGCCGAGTTCGAGGCGACACCGAAGAGCACCGCAACCCCGGCAAAGGTCGCCAGACTCACAAGCACCGCGCCTCGCAGGTGAGTGTCAACCCGACGCCCCGTCACCCAGATGCCCAGCAAGGCCGCCACGCCAAAGACCAGCAGCACCACATCGACCTTGTCCGCCAGTCCGGCGGCACTGACGAAAGGCGCGATGTAGGTGTACAGGATGTTGTGGGCGAGCATCCAGGTCACCACCACTGCCAGCACCGGGCGCACGCCGGGGGTCATGAACACCTGCCGCAGCGGCAGACGCTGAGCCGAGGACTGACCGGGATAGTCCGGCACCTTTATCAGCACCCAGGCAATGAGGATCAGCGTCAGGCCGGACATCAGCGCAAACGCCAGCCGCCAGCCCATCAAGCCGCCCAGCCAGGTGCCCAGCGGCACGCCGAGGGACAGCGCGATCGGCGTGCCGACCATGGCAATCGCCAGCGCCTTGCCCTGCAACGACACCGAAACCATGCGTCTCGCGTAGCCGGCTAACAGGCTCCACGCCAGGCCCGCACAGACCCCGGCGAAGAAGCGCGCCACCAGTGTCAGCGAGTAACTGGACGACAGCGCGGTGATCGAGTTGAACGCGAGAAAGCCGATGATCGTCGCCAGCAAAACCGTGCGACGGCGCCAGCCCTGCGTAGCGATCGCCAACGGAATGGCCGCCAGCAGCGAACCCAGCGCGTACACCGTGACCATCTGCCCTGCCCAGGAATCAGAGACGCCCAGACCGCTGCCGATTTCCGGCAACAGCCCGGCAGGCAGAGTTTCGGTGAGGATGCAGATGAATCCGGTCATGGCCAGCGCCAGCAATGCGCCGATCGGCAGGCGCTCGGCCTGTGGTGGGTGTGTCGTCACGTCGGTGTACCTCATCACTTAGATATCGATTGGTACAGATGTTAGGCCAACGGTAAAACCTTGGTCAACGACTTTTGTATCGAGTAGTATCTATCTCGTTTTCCCAGAGGACCCTCCCATGGCGCAAATGGGCCGCCCCCGCACCTTCGACCGCAACCAGGCCATCGAACAGGCCATGCACCTGTTCTGGGAGCACGGTTACGAATCCACTTCCCTGAGCCAGCTGAAGGCAGGCATCGGCGGCGGCATTTCCGCGCCAAGCTTCTACGCGGCGTTCGGTTCGAAGGAAGCGCTGTTTCAGGAAGCCGTGCAGCGCTATCTGGACACCTTCGCCCAGGTCACCGAATGCCTGTGGGACGACACGCTGGCGCCCCGCGCAGCGATAGAACTGGCCCTGCGCCGCTCCGCCGCCATGCAATGCGAACCCGCACACCCCAAGGGCTGCATGGTCGCGCTGGGAGTGATGAGCGCGCCGACACCCGAAAATGCTCAGGTCACGGAAAAACTCACCCTCTCCCGAGCGCGCACCCGCGCAGGCTTCATCGCTTGTGTGGAACGAGGTTTAGCTTCGGGAGAGTTGCAGGCCGACACCGACGCCCGCGCCCTTGCGGCGGTGTTCGACAGCTTTCTGCTGGGCCTTTCGACCCTGGCCCGTGATGGTGTGCCCCATACGGTTTTCGAGGCGGCAATCACGGGGATCCTGGGGGTTTGGGAGGCGTCTGCAATCGCGCGGGCATAAAAAACGCTGCATCTTCATGCAGCGTTTTTATTCGTCGATTTCAAGCATGGGGTCTACCCGGTTGATTAGCCGTTCTGGCGACCGTAACCCTGAGTGGTGTATTCCAGGTTGTGCGAGACACCGGCGCTGTCAACGTAAG
>CAURWS010000303.1:0-5498 GCA_963528485.1 uncultured Pseudomonas sp.
CGGCAAAACCGCCCTGCCCGCCCTGCTCCAGCCGTGTACTGGCCAGGTTCTGGTTGATCTTGACCTGAAACAGAGGGTTGTGACCCAGGTCGCGCTGTGGCGCCAGGGCATCCACCAGTTGCTCGAATGGCAGGTCCTGATGGGCCTGGGCACCGAACACCGTTTCCTTGACCTCGGCCAGTAACTGCTCGAAGGTCAGTTGCTCATCGACCTCGACCCGCAGCACTTGCGTGTTGATGAAAAAACCGATCAGGCCTTCGGTTTCCTTGCGATTGCGTCCCGCGTTCGGAGCGCCCAGACGAATGTCGCGCTGCCCGCTCTGGCGCGACAGCACCACGGAAAATGCCGCCAGCAGCAACATGAACAACGTGTAGCCTCGCTCGCTGCCCAGGGTTTTCAATGCCTGGGACAAGGCCGTGGAGCAGTCGCTGCTCAGCGCCGCACCGCGATAACTCGGTACCGGTGGACGCTCGTGGTCAAGGGGCAACGCCAGCAGCGGTTGCTCGTCGCCCAACACATCGGCCCAGTACTTCATCTGGCGTTCGGCTTCTCCCGCCTCCAGCCAGCTGCGTTGCCACAACGCGTAATCGGCGTACTGGATCGGCAACTCGGGTAATGCTGCCTGACGCTGGTGAGCGATCGCGTCGTACAGGTGCACGAACTCCTCGACCATCAGCTGGCTGGACCAGCCATCGGACACGATGTGGTGCACCGTCACCACCAAGACGTGCTCCTGCACGCCCAGGCGATAGAGCTTGACCCGCAGCAGAGGCCCTTCGAGCAGATCGAACGGCTGCGCCAGCTCTTCGGCGACCAGTGCCTTGAGCCCTGCCTCGTCGTTTTCCAGGGCGAGCGACGGCACCTCCACCACCTGCACCGCCACCTGCACGCGCTCCTCTATCTGCTGATAGAAGGCGCCGTCTTCGGAGACGAAACGGGTGCGCAACACCTCATGACGCTGCACCAGTGCATCGAACGCCTGTGCCAGCAACCCCTCGTCCAGGTCTCCTTTCAGACGCACCGCACGGGGCACGTTATAAAACGGGCTCTGCGGTTCCATCTGCCACAGAAACAGCAGGCGCTGCTGGGCAAAAGACAGCGGGATGCGCGGCACGTCGTGACGGCTCGCAACAATGGGCAGCAGCCTGAAAGAGCTGCCGGTTTCGTTCATTTTTTCCAGGATCTGGCGACGTTGCTCCAGACCCAGACCGATGAAACGCTTGGCAATCCGCTGTGCGGTAGTCGTGTCCATCTCAAGCTTCCTCCATCAGGTCCATCATTTTTTCAATATCAGAAAGGCCCTCTTCGCTCAGGCCGCCTCGGCTCTGGAGCACGGCCTGAGCGAACTCGGCCAGGGTCGGTGTTTCAAAGATCAGGCGCAGCGCAACGTCGATACCCAGTTGCGCGTTGATCCGCGACACCGCCTGGGTGGCGAGCAACGAATGGCCGCCAAGGTCGAAGAAGTTGTCACCCAGCCCCACCCGCTCCACGAGCAGGATGTCCTGCCAGATCCCGGCGATCTGCTGTTGCAGCTCGGTTTCCGGCGCCAGGTACCGGGCCTGCATCGCGACCGCATCGACCTTGGGCAGGGCCCTGCGGTCCAGCTTGCCGTTAGGGCTCAGTGGCATCCGTTCAAGGACGACCCACTGCGCGGGGACCATGTAATCGGGCACATCACGGGCCAGTGTCGCGGCAAGGCGGGTGCCGAAATGGCTGCGGTCCTGCTCACTGGCGTTCGCCAATTGCGCATCGTTGCAGACCACGTAGGCCACCAGACGCTTGCCGGTCGGGCTGTCCTGCGCCACCACCACCGCCTCGCTGACCAGGGGCTGCTCCAGCAGACGTGCTTCGATCTCGCCCAGCTCGATACGCAGGCCGCGAATCTTCACTTGATGGTCGATACGCCCCAGGTACTCGATCACACCATTGCGACGGTGCCGTGCCAGATCGCCGGTGCGATACAGACGCCCCGGCCCGTAAGGGTTGACGACAAAGCGTTCGGCGGTCAGTGCCGGGCGACGGTGATAGCCGCGGGCCAGGCCCTCGCCGCCCAAGTACAGCTCACCCGCCACGCCCACCGGCAACGGTTCAAGATCCGCACCCAGCACATAGGTGGTCAGGTTGTCGATCGGCTGGCCAATCGGCACGCTGTCGCGGCCTTCGTCGACGCACGTCCAGTGGGTCACGTCGATGGCCGCTTCGGTCGGGCCGTAGAGGTTGTACAGCGCCGCGTTTGGCAGTTGCTTGAACAGTTGAACCTGAGCCTCCACCGGCAATGCTTCACCGCTGCAGATGACCTGACGCAGGCTGCTGCAGGTGGTCGCGCGGCTGTCCAGCAGGAACGCCTGGAGCATCGAAGGCACGAAGTGCAGCGTGGTCACCCCGGTGCGGTTGATCAGCTCGATCAGTGCCGCCGGATCGCGATGCACGCCAGGTTCGGCAACCACCAGACGCGCACCGGTCATCAGCGGCCAGAAGAACTCCCACACCGACACGTCAAAGCTGAACGGGGTCTTCTGCAGTACGGCGTCGTGTGCACTCAAACGATAAGCCTCCTGCATCCAGCACAGGCGGTTGGTCAGCGCCGAGTGACGGTTACAGGCGCCTTTCGGCTGCCCGGTGGAGCCCGAGGTGTAGATCATGTACGCCAGGCTTTGCGGGTCGAACTCACGTTCAGGTGCCTGCGTGCCGAAAGTGGCCACCGGGTCATCGAGGTCCAGACACTGCACACCCTGCGGCACCGGCAAGCGCTCGCGCAGATGCCCCTGGGTCAGCAGCAGGCCGATGCCGCTGTCCTGCATCATGTAGCTCAGGCGCTCCTGCGGGTACTCAGGGTCCAGCGGCACATAGGCGCCACCGGCCTTGAGCACCGCGAGCAAGCCAATCACCAGCTCCAGCGAACGTTCGGCCGCCACGCCCACCAGCACATCGATACCGACTCCCAGGCCCATGAGGCGGTGCGCCCACTGGTTGGCCACGGCGTCCAGTTCGGCATAGCTGAGCCGGACGTCGCCGAACTCCAGTGCAACAGCGTCCGGCGTGCGCAACACTTGCGCCTCGATCAGTTGATGCACACCCAGATCGAGCGGGTATTGAGCGTGGGTGTGGTTCCAGTCCTGGAGCACCTGACGGGCCTGCTCGGGGGCCAGCAGCGGCAGTGCCGAAAGGGCACACTGCGGCTCGGCAACGATGGCCTGCAGCAGGTTCTGCCAGTGGCTGATCAGTTGCGCCATGCTCGCCGGTTCGAACAGGTCGGTGGCGTAGGTCAGCGTCGCGACCAGTTGCTGATCCGACTCGAAGGTCTCAAGGCTCAGGTCGAACTGCGTGGTCCGGGACGCCGCCGCAATACCCGACAGGTGCAGCCCCGGCAAGTGGATATCGACGCCTTTGCGGCCCTCGCTCAGGTGATTGAACAGCACCTGGAACAGCGGACTATGGCTGAGGCTGCGCTGTGGCTGCAGGGCTTCGACCAGTTGCTCGAAAGGCAGGTCCTGATGAGCCTGGGCCTGCAACGCGGTGTGTTTGACCTGCGCCAGCAGCGCGCTGAATGCCGCTTGCCCGTCGACCTGGGCCTTGAGCACCTGGGTGTTGACGAAGAAGCCGATCAAACGCTCGGTTTCCAGGCGGTTGCGGTTGGCGATCGGCACCCCGACGCGAATGTCCGACTGGCCGCTGTAGCGGTGCAGCAACGCCTGGAACGACGCCAGCAACACCATGAACAACGTCGCCTGCTCGCGACGGGCCAACGCCTTGAGCGACGCCAGCAAGTCCTCAGGCAAGGTCAACACCTGGGCAGCACCGACAAAGCGCTGCACGCCGGGACGTGGGTGATCGGTGGGCAGCGCCAGCACCGGCTGTTCACCGCCCAGCTGGCCGGCCCAGTACGCCAGTTGCCGGTCACGTTCGCCCCCTTCCATCCACTGGCGTTGCCAGTGCGCATAGTCGGCGTACTGGATCGGCAAGGCAGGCCGCTGCACGGTTTGGCCCTGGCTGTAAGCGGCATAGCATTCGATCAATTCGTCGACCATGACCTGCATCGACCAGGCATCGGAGACGATGTGGTGCTGGGTCAGCACCAACACATGATCGTCGTCGGCCAGACGCAGCAGCCGCGCCCGCAACAGGGCGTCCCGCTTGAGATCGAACGGCTTTTGCGCTTCGGCGCTTACCGCTTCATCGATCTGCGAGGCATTTTCCAGCGACTGCGTTCGCAACTCAAAACTCGCCTGCGCCAGCACAACCGGCATGACCTCGGCGCCGTCCTGAACAAAGGTCGTGCGCAACACCTCGTGACGCTCGAACAGGTGGTCAAAACTGCTGATCAGTGCCTGCTCGTTCAATTGCCCTTGCAGACGCAGCGCCAGCGGCAAGTTGTACGCGGCGCTTTGCGGCTCCAGTTGCCAGAGGAACCACTGACGCTCCTGGGCATAGGACAGGCGCAGCGCCTGATCCCGTGCCACCGGCAACAGCGCCGGGGCCCGATGCGCAGCGGCGTCATGTTTGCTCAGCGCCTGGACGAAGCCTTCCAGGGTGCTGTGCTCGAACAGCGTGCGCAGCGGCACTTCGGCGTTCAGCAACTGGCGCACGCGGGACATCACTTGTGTCGCCAGCAACGAGTGCCCGCCCAGCTCGAAGAAATGATCGTTGAGCCCCACTTGCTCCTGCTTGAGCACGTCCTGCCAGATCTGCGCGACCTGCTGTTGCAGCACCGTGGCCGGTGCCACGTAGGCGTGTTGCAACGCATTGGCGTCGGCTTTCGGCAGGGCCTTGCGGTCCAGCTTGCCGTTCGGCGTCAGCGGCATACTCGCCAGGAACACCCACTGGCTCGGCACCATGTACTCGGGCAGGTGCTGGTGCAGGTTGGCTTTCAGGGCATCCCGCAGGCTGTTTTCTTCGGCGGCCTCTGCCACGACGTAAGCCACCAGCATCGGGCCTTGCGCGCCGTCCTGGGCCACCACCACGGCTTCGCGGACCTCGGTGTGTTCCAGCAGGCGCGCTTCGATTTCGCCCAGTTCGATGCGGAAACCACGGATCTTTACCTGGTGGTCGATACGGCTGATGTAATCGATCACCCCGTCTGCGCGATAACGCGCCAGGTCGCCGGTGCGATAGAAACGCCCGCCCGGCTCGCCGTACGGGTTGGGCAGGAAGCGCTCGGCGGTCAGCGCGGGGCGCTGGAAGTAACCCCGCGCCAGGCCATCGCCACCGATCAGCAGTTCGCCGGCCACGCCCAGCGGATTCGCCGACAGGTCCTCGCCAAGGATGTACAGCGAGGTGTTGTGGATCGGCTTGCCCAGATATGGATGGTTCTGCTCTTTTGAAAGCGGCTGCAAGGCTGACCAAATCGTGGTCTCGGTCGGGCCGTACAAGTTCCAGACCTGAGCGCCCAGTGCGGTCATGCGTACGGCCAGTTCGTCGGCCAGCGCTTCACCGCCGCAGAGGAAACGCCGCCCTGCCAACACCTCGGCGTTGGGGCTTTCCAGCAGCATGCGCCAAGT
>CAURWS010000304.1:0-5497 GCA_963528485.1 uncultured Pseudomonas sp.
CTGCTCGGCTGTCCGTTCGGTGAAATGCCGCCGATGAGCCAGTGCCTGGCCCTGCGCGTCGAACAGATGGGAATGCACGCCCGACACACCGATCGACAACGCCTGCCCGGCCTTGACCGATGACAGGCCGTCGCCCTTGACCATCAGCTGATGGCCGTCGACGGTTTCGGCATGGGTGAAGGTTTCGCCACCCAGATGCTCGACCACCAGCGCCTTGACCTGAATCTGCGCATCGCCCTGCCCGCCTTCGGACAGATGCTCAGGGCGCAGGCCCAGGGTCAGCGCATCACCTGTTTTTACGCCCTCGCCCTTGACCGGCACCAGCAGCCGGCCGCCTCCCGGCAGGCTCACCTGTACGCCGTCGGCACTGACCGCAGCGGCCTGAACCGGCAGAAAGCTCATCTGCGGCGAGCCGATGAACCCTGCGACGAAGCGATTGCGCGGATGGTGATACAGCTCCAACGGTGAGCCGACCTGTTCGATGCAGCCCTTGTTCAGCACCACGATCTTGTCGGCCAGGGTCATGGCCTCGACCTGATCGTGGGTCACGTAAACCATGGTCGCCTGCAGGTCGGCGTGGAGCCTGGCAATCTCGATGCGCATTTGCACCCGCAGCGAGGCGTCGAGGTTGGACAGCGGCTCGTCGAACAGAAAGACCTCCGGCTCGTGAACGATGGCCCGCCCGATGGCCACCCGCTGACGCTGCCCGCCCGAGAGGGCCTTGGGCTTGCGGTCGAGCAAGGGTTCGAGCTGGAGGATGCGCGCGGCATTGCGCACCTTGGCCTCGATCTGCTCTTTGGGGGTTTTCTGCATCTTCAGGCCAAAGGCGATGTTGTCGTAGACCGACATGTGCGGGTACAGCGCGTAGGACTGAAACACCATGGCCACGCCGCGATCGGCGGGTTCCAGGTAGGTCACGTCCCGCGCGCCGATGCGAATCTGCCCTTGAGTAATGCTCTCAAGGCCGGCGATACAGCGCAGCAAGGTCGACTTGCCACACCCCGACGGCCCGACGAACACCACGAATTCGCGGCTTTCGATACTCAGGTGGATGTCATGCAACACCTTGATGTCGCCATAGGCTTTCTCGACGCCACTCAAACTGAGCTCAGTCAAAATCGTGTCCCCTGAATTATTGTTGTTGGGTGCGGCCTTGACAGCCAATTTTTTCGTCCTAGGATCATTTGTAATTCTAAAAATACAAATGTCAAGGAGCGCACCGAATGCGGGCTGCATACATCCATGGCATCCGCGACATCCGCATCGGCGAGAAGCCCGTGCCGGTGCCGGTTGGCGACGAAGTCTTGCTGCGTGTCAGCGCTGTCGGGGTCTGCGGCAGTGACCTGCATTACTACAAGGAAGGCGCCATCGGTCATGCGCGGATCACCCAGCCGTTCATCGCCGGGCATGAATTCGCCGCCCGCGTGGTCGAGGACCAGCCCGCATTGGGCCTCAAGGCCGGACAGCTGGTGGCAGTGGATCCGGCAAAGCCCTGCGGGCAGTGCGAGTGGTGCCATCGCGGCCATGTGAACCTCTGCCCTCACGTGCAATTTCTCGGTTCCCCGCCCCACACCCATGGCGCGATGACTGAATACATCGTCGTCGCGCCGAGCCAGATCTACCCTGTGCCCGATCACTTTACTCCGGTGCAGGCGGTGATGCTGGAGCCATTGGGCGTGGCGATTCACGCGATGGACCTGGCGGGCACGAAAAAGCTCTTCGAAACCGTCGCCATCATCGGCTGCGGCCCCATCGGCCTGTGTCTTCTGCAGCTCGCCAAAATGATGTGCAAGAAGGCCATCTACGCCATCGACCCGATCAACTACCGCACCGAAAAGGCCCGGCAACTGGGCGCTGACGGGGTCGCCGCCGATAACGCTGCCATCGCCGAATGGACCGATGGACGAGGCGTCGATCTGGTGCTGGAAGCGACCAACTCCCCCGAAGGTTTTCAGATCGCCGCGCAGTCGGCACGTATCGGCGGCCGCGTGGTGCTGGTGGGCATTCCCGATGGCGACCAGTACGCGCCGCTGAGTGCCTCCTTGCTGCGGCGCAAAGGCCTGGACGTTCGCCTGTCGCGGCGCATGGGCCATGTCTATGACCGGGCGATTCAACTGGTCGCCCAGGGGGCTGTCGACGTCGACTGCCTGGTGACCCACCGCTTCGATCTGCAACAGGCGAGCGAAGCCTTCAGCTACCCCTCGGAGTTTCTTGACGGTGCGCTGAAGACCGTCATCCTCCCGCACCCGGACTGAAACACTGCAACGCGCGCAAGCGCAGACACCGCGTAATCCTCGCCAACAACAATAATGAGGTCACGTAATGAAGAAGCTGGTATGCAATGCCCTCGCCCTCTCGGTCGCGCTGGGCTCGGCTCTGGGCTCCGGCGCGGTACAGGCCTGGACCCTCGAAGAAGCCGCAGCGCCCTACAAGGGCACCCAGATCAAAGCGATTTTCCTTGACCGCCCAGGCTACGCTGCGGCGATCAAGCTGCTGCCGGAATTCGAGAAGAAGACCGGGATCAAGGTCAACTACGAAATCATCCCCTACGAGAACACCCGCGAGCAGGAAGTGCTGCGTTTCAGCAGCCAGGAACAGCTTGATGTGGTGCTGACCGATGTGGTGTGGATCGGCGAATTTGCCGGTAATGGCTGGCTGGAACCGATCACCACCTTCACCCAGGACCCCAAACTGGCGGACCCTGACCTGAAGCTGGACGGCTTCTTCCCGATCCTGCTGGAATCCTTCGGTGGCTGGGACAAACAGACCTACGGCCTGCCGTTCGATAACTACTCGGGGCTGCTGTTTTATAACAAGTGCATGCTCAAGGACGCAGGCTTCGACAAGCCGCCAGCGACCTGGGATGAAGTGCTCAAGAACTACGGGCCCAAGCTTACCGACAAGACCAAGGATCGCTACGCCTACGCCCTGCAGTCGCGACGGGGCGAGACCCAGTCGGCGGACAGTTTCATGCGTTTCCTCTGGCCATTCGGTGGCTCGCTGCTGGACGCCAACTTCAAGTCCAACCTCAATTCCAAGGCGTCTCAGCAGGGCCTGCAATTTCGTCAAGACCTGATGAAATTCATGCCGCCGGGCATCGTCGATTACGACCACAACGAAGCGGTCAACGCTTTGGCTCAAGGCAAAGTGGCGATGATCACCGAGTGGTCGGCGTTCTACAGCACCCTGGCCGATCCGTCGAAATCCAAGATTACCGACTGCCTGGCCGTGGCCACCGAGCCCAAGGGCCCTGCGGGTCTGAAGCCTGCGCTGGGCGGTTTCTCGCTGGGGGTCAACGCCAATTCCGGGGACCAACAAAAGGCGGCGGCGTGGCTGTTCATTCAGTGGGTCACCTCCGAAGCCATGGCCAAGCCGTATCTGGAAGCCGGTGGCGTCAGTGGCCGGATGTCGGTGTACAAAGACCCCGAAGTGCAGAACAAATACCCCTTTGTGCAGCCGATGGTGACCTCGTGGGAAGGCGGCGTTCCGGACTACCGCCCACGCTTCCCGCAATGGCCTGAAATCTCCGAAGTGGTGGGCGAAAACGGCACCGCGATCATGCTCGGCAAGAGCAGCGTTCAGGACGGGGCCAAGGCCATCGGGACGAAGATGGAGGACATCCTCAAGAAAGCCGGTTACTACGATGGCAAGGTCAAGTTGCTGAAGTAGTGCTTCAGTCTGGAGCAGCACGGCTTGCCGGCGGTGGCGACATCGAAATCGCTACCGCCGGCAAGCCGGACTGCTACAGGTCTCGGTGTACGGCCCGCTCGCATCTTGAATAGAGACACACCATGTCCAACAACAAAAAACGGGTATTCCCGACCCTGTGGAACAACACCCGTGCCGCTTTTTCCTTCCTCGCGCCCGCCACCGTTGGGCTGGCGCTGATCGGGGTCTTTCCGACGGTCTTTGCGCTGGTCAATTCCTTTCGCCAGTACAACCTGGCGCGGCCCAAGGACCCGACCCCCTTCATCGGTTTCGACAACTACCTCAACGTGCTCAACGACGCCTCGTTCTGGGCGGCGCTGGGGCGTACCGGGCTGTTTCTGGTCACCGTGGTGCCGATCCAGCTGGCCCTGGGCCTGATCATCGCCCTTCTCCTGCACAAGCCTGGCCTGTCGGGCTTCAAGCTGCTGGCGCGCATGAGCCTGGTGATACCGCTGGCCACAGCGCCCGCGGTGGCCGGGTTGATCGGCCGCCTGATCTTCAACCGTGATTTCGGCGTGGCCAACGCCCTGCTCGCCCTGCTCAACGCAGGCCCCGTGGAATGGCTGGGGGACACGACAAACGCCTTCATTGCCGTGGCGCTGATGGACATCTGGCAATGGACGCCGTTCTGCGCCCTGGTGCTGCTCGCAGGCTTGACCATGGTGCCCAACGAGATCGAGGAAGCCGCGCGCCTGGAGACCCGCAGCCGCTGGCAGATCGTGCGTTACGTGCAGCTGCCGTTTCTGCTGCCCAGCGCCACGGTGATCCTGATCCTGCGCACCGCCGACATCCTCAAGATGTTCGACACCGTGTTCACCATGACCCGCGGCGGACCGGGCGCCGCCACGGAGCTGGTCAGCGTGTACATCCAGCGCGTGGGCTTTCGCGTGTTCGATCAGGGCGTGGCCTCGGCGCAGGCCATCCTGATGCTGATCCTGACCATCGTGCTGGCGCGCCTGTACATCAAATTCGTTTACCGGGAGATCTGACATGGCCACTGTTCCTGCTGCCAATATCGTGGCCACGCCTGAACAGGTGCGACCCAGAATGAAGGTCAACGCCTGGCACTTGGTGGGCCTGTTGGCGATCTTTTTGTTCGCCGTGTTCCCGTTCTACTGGATGGTCGCCACCAGCCTCAAGACTCAGGCCGAAGCCCTCGCCTCGCCGCCGATCTGGGCCTTCACCCCGCACCTGGATAATTATGTGAAGGTGTTGTTCGAGCGCGACGTGCTGCACAGCCTCGGCAACTCGCTGATCGTCGCGGTGTGCACCACCGTCCTCGCCGTCGGCCTGGGCACCCCTGCGGCCTATGCGCTGGCGCGGTTCGAGTTCAAGGGCAAGGAAGACCTGTGGTTCTGGTTCATCACCAACCGCATGCTCAGCCCGATTGTCGTGGCGTTGCCGATCTTTCTGATGGCGCGCAACCTCAATCTGATCGACACCCATCTGGTGCTGATCCTCATCTACCTGACGTTCAACCTGCCGATTGTGGTGTGGATTTGCACCGACCAGTTTCGCGGCGTGCCCAAGGACCTCGACGAAGCAGCGCGGTTGTCCGGGGCTTCGCGCTTCACCATCTTCTGGCGCATCGCCCTGCCGCTGGCGATGCCGGGAGTGGCGGTGTCGGCGATTTTCTCGTTCATCTTTTCCTGGAACGAGCTGCTCTATGCGCTGGTGCTGACCCGCAATGTCGCGCGCACGGCTCCGGTCACGGCCACCAGTTTCATGAGCGGCTATGACCTGCCCTGGGGCGAGATCATGGCCACGGGCACGCTGATCGTGTTCCCGG
>CAURWS010000305.1:0-5486 GCA_963528485.1 uncultured Pseudomonas sp.
GTCCGGCGGCAAGGACAGCTACACCATGCTCGACGTGCTGCTGCACCTGCAGAAGGTCGCGCCGATCCAGTTTTCCATCGTGGCGGTGAACATGGACCAGAAGCAGCCGGGCTTCCCCGAGCACGTGCTGCCTGCGTACCTGAAAGAACTGGGCGTGGAGTACCACATCGTCGAGAAAGACACCTACTCGGTGGTCAAGGAGCTGATTCCGGAAGGCAAGACCACCTGCTCGCTGTGTTCGCGCCTGCGTCGTGGCACGCTGTACACCTTCGCCGACGAAATCGGTGCGACCAAGATGGCGCTGGGTCACCACCGCGACGACATCGTCGAAACCTTCTTCCTGAACATGTTCTTCAACGGCACGATCAAGGCCATGCCGCCGAAACTGCGCGCCGACGACGGCCGTAACGTGGTCATCCGCCCGCTGGCCTACTGCGCCGAAAAGGACATCCAGGCCTATTCGGACATGAAGCAGTTCCCGATCATCCCGTGCAACCTGTGCGGCTCGCAGGAAAACCTGCAGCGTCAGGTGGTCAAGGACATGCTCCAGGAATGGGACCGCAAGACCCCGGGCCGTTCGGAAATGATCTTCCGCAGCCTGCAGAACGTGGTGCCGTCGCAACTGGCGGATCGCAATCTGTTTGACTTCACAAGCTTGAAGATCGACGAAACCGCGGCGTCGCGGTTTGTGAATGTGGTGAATCTATAAGCGCAAGCGATGACGCTGTAGGCGCGCGATTGCCCGCGAAGGCGGTGTGTCAGGTCCATATAGGGTGCCTGAGCTGACGCAGTCGCGGGCAAGCGCGCTCCTACAATACGGTGGCGTACTTAAAGCCCCACCTCCGGCAACACCGGCTTGTTCGCCAACGCCGTTTTCATCAGCCCTTCAACGTACTCCCGATCACTGTCCGGCAGCGCCAGGCGCGGTGGGCGGGTGAGGGCGCTGCCGCGTTGCATGATCGCTTCGCACAGCTTGATGCACTGCACCAGGTCCGGGCGCGCATCCAGATGCAGCAGCGGCATGAACCACTCATAAAGCGCCATTGCCTCCGCGAAACGCCCTGCCTTGGCCAGCCGGAACAGGGTTTCGCCCTCTTTCGGGAAGGCGTTGGACATGCCCGACACCCACCCCACGGCGCCCACGGCCACGCTTTCCACCAGCACGTCATCAAGGCCGGCGAACAGCACAAAGCGATCGCCCACCTCGTTGCGCACGTCAATGAAGCGGTTGGTGTTCCCCGAGGAGTCCTTGAAGCAGACGATGTTGTCGCAGTCGGCCAGGGAAATCAGGATGTCCGGCGTCACGTCGTTCTTATAAATGGGCGGGTTGTTGTACACCATCATCGGCAGATCGCAGGCCGCCGCGACGGTGCGAAAATGCGCGGCGGTCTCGAAGGGCTTGGAGGAATACACCAGCGCGGGCATCAGCATGATCCCGTCGGCCCCTGCCTTTTGCACGTCCTTGGCCACAATGCTGGCGTTGGCGCTGGTGAATTCGGCGATCCCGGAAATCACCGGCACGCGCCCCGCCGAGGCATCCTTGGCGGCTTCGACTAGGCTGATTTTCTCCGCCACGCTGAGGGATGTGTTCTCACCCACCGTGCCGCAAATGACCAACCCTGACACGCCGTCGCGCACCAGGTTGGATATGACCTTATGCGTGGCCTCCAGGTTGAGGGAGAAATCTTCGTTGAATTGCGTGGTAACGGCAGGGAAAACCCCGCTCCAGGATACGGACTGACTCATGAGTGACTCCTTTTGGGATTAAGAGTATTTCGTATACGTTTTGGTTTGGGCGTAAAACGCCCGGTTAACAATCTGTGACGCCGGACGTTGGGGTTATCTAAAGCTTGAGGCCCACCGGCCAGGTATCGCTCAGCTTGTACCCCTCTGGCCACGGATCGCTCGGGTCGAGCATGTGTTGGTGGGTCCCGGTGATCCACGCGCGGCCGGAAAGGCTTGGCATGATCGCAGGCCGCCCGGCCACTTCGGTTGCGCTTTGAATCTTGCAGTGAAACTCCGAGCCAATGATCGAGCGGCCAATGAAGTGCTCGCCGACCTTCAGTTGACCCTTGGCATGCAGCACCGCCAGGCGCGCCGAGCAGCCGGTGCCGCAGGGCGAGCGGTCGATCTTGCCGGGGCGGATCACCACGGCGTTGGCGGCATTGGCCACGCCGCCGTCGTAGTTCACGGGCGCGGCGATCTGGCAGAAGGAAATGTGGTTCCAGTCCTTGTTCAGCGGGTGGGTGAAGCCCAGTTGTTCATTGGCGGCCTGGGTGATCTTCAGGCCGGTTTCCACCAGATCCTTTGCCTCATCGGCAGTCAGCGAAAAGCCCAGTCTGGACGAGTCGACAATCGCGAAGCTATCGCCGCCATAGGCCGTGTCGACCTGAATCGAACCCAGCCCCGGCACTTCGATCCACACGTCCAGCTGATCCGCGAACGAGGGGTGATTGTGCACCTCGACGCTTTGCACCTTGCCGTCACGGCACTGGGCGATGGCTTCGATCAGGCCTCCCGGTGCCTCCAGAATCAGGCGGGTTTGGGGCTCGGTCATCGGCAGGATGCCGCTGTCCAGCAGCACCGTGGCCACGCACAGCGAGTTGGAGCCGGACATCGGCGGTACATCGGCGGGTTCCATGATGATCCAGCCCATCTGCGCCTTCGGGTTCTTCGGCGGCACCAGCAGGTTGACGTGGCGAAACACCCCGCCGCGCGGCTCGTTGAGCATGAAATTGCGCAGCACGTTGTCCTGCTCGATCCAGCGCGACTGCTCCCAGATCGTATCGCCGGGTGGCGGCGCCACCCCGCCGACGATCACATCGCCGACTTCACCTTCGGCGTGACAACTGACGACGTGAATCACTTTCGATGAGCGCATGACGCAAGGCCCTCCTTCAATTAATCGACCGCAAGAAATCCGCCGTCTCGGACCGTTGCGGGTTGCCGATAACCTGATCCGGCGTGCCGATCTCATGCACCAGACCATTCCGGAAAAACGCCACGCGGTCGGACACATCCCGCGCAAAACGGATCTCGTGGGTCACCAGAATCATGGTCATGCCGTCTTCGGCGAGCATGCGCATGGTGTCCAGCACCTCACCCACCAGTTGCGGGTCGAGGGCGGAAGTCGCCTCGTCGAACAGCATGTAGTTCGGCGACATCGCCAGCGCCCGGGCAATCGCCATGCGCTGCTGCTGCCCACCGGAAAGCTTGCCGGGGAAGACCTTGAGCTTGTCGCCCAGCCCCACATGTTTGAGCTGCTTGACCGCCAGCGCCTCGGCTTCTTCCTTGCTTTTGCCCAGCACGGTACGCGGGGCCAGCATCACGTTTTCCAGCACGGTCAGGTGCGGAAAGGCGTTCCATTGCTGAAAGACGATGCCGATCTTCTGCCGCAGCTTGTTGATGTCGGTGCTTTTGGCGTGCACTTCGGTGCCGTCGACGCGGATGCTGCCGCTCTTGATCGACTCCAGGCCGTTGATGCACATCAGCAGCGTCGATTTGCCCGAGCCCGACCCGCCGATGATCGACACCACCTCGCCTTTCTGCACCTGCAGGCTCACGCCCTTGATGACTTCAAGCTCGCCGAATGATTTGTGTACGTTGTCGATCTCAATCATTTTCCTGCCACCTTGTTTCCAGTCGGGCACCCAGACGGGCGATCACCAGACTCATGACGTAGTAAATGAGGCCTGCGATGCACAGCACCAGCAGCGGTTCTTGAATGCGGGTCACGATGGTTTGCGAGGCGCGCAGCAGCTCGACGATGCCGATCCACATCACCAGCGCGGTGTCTTTCATCACCGAGAGCAGCAGGTTGATCCAGCCCGGAAAGGCCACCCGCGTCGCCATGGGCATGACGATCTGGCGCAGGTCCTGCCAGTAGCTCAGG
Source organism: uncultured Pseudomonas sp. (assembly GCA_963528485.1). Classification (GTDB taxonomy): domain Bacteria; phylum Pseudomonadota; class Gammaproteobacteria; order Pseudomonadales; family Pseudomonadaceae; genus Aquipseudomonas. Next base: position 3,893 of record CAURWS010000305.1, read on the forward strand.
CCCAGCGAGCGACTGGCGCGGCGCAGGTTGAGCGGCACCGAGAGCACGCCGCTGCGAACGATCTCGGTGCAGTACGCGGTCACGTAAAGGCCGAGCACGATGCAGGCCACCGTGAAGGCGCTCCAGTTCAGCCCGGCGATGCTTTTCAGCGCGTTGAACAACACGAACTGGATCAGCAACGGCACGCTGCGAAACACGTCGAGCAACCAGGCCAGCGGGATCGTGCTGCGCGGCAACAGCGCCCGGGCCATGCCGCAGACCACCCCGGCCAGGGTGCCGATGATCATCGAGACGATGGTCAGCAAGAGGGTGACCCACGCCCCTTGAAGCATGAACTGCAGGTCGCCCCAACTGAATGTGCTGTTGAACATCTACCCCTCCTTAATACCGGAACAGGCGCCACGACAGCAGCCGCGCCACGGCCACGATCAGTTTGGCGATCAGGTAATACAGCACCGCCGCAATGGCGAAGAACTCGAAGGTGCGGAAGGTCTTGACGTTGTAGTCCTGGGTCACGCCGGTGAGGTCGTTGTTCAGGCCGACGATCACGCCCATGGAGGTCATCAGCACGGCCCAGACCATCTGGTTGGTCAGTGGGTAGAAGACGATGCGCAGCAATTGCGGGATGACGATCAGCCGATAGGCCTGGGGTGCGCTCATGCCCAGCGAGCGCGCGGCGCGCAATTGAGTGTCGGGCACGGCCTTGAGGCCGCCGCGAAAGTTCTCCGCCAGATACCCCGCGTTGTTGAGGGTGATCCCCGCCAGCAGCGCGACCCAGGAACTCACGTGCAACCCGAACGAGCCCAGGCCGAAGTAGAGGATGTACACCTGAAACAGTGACGGGGTGTTGCGCGCAATCGAGATCCAGGTGGCCGCGAAGCCCCGGAAAACCGGGTTCTTGCCCTGACGCATGAACACCAGAAACAGCGCGATGATGACCCCGAGGATCATCGACAGCGCAGCGGTCTGGAAGGTGACGACAGCGCCATCGAGCATGTCCGGCAGGGCCTTGAACGCGGCGCGCCAGTGAAAGTTGTAATCAAACATGCGCCAGGGCCTCCGCGCGATCAGCCGCCTGCAGCCACAGCGGCAAGCGCCCGCTGGCCACGCCCGTGCAGGCGCTCTCGACGCATTCGGCAAGGCTGGCGAAATGCACGCGACGCCCCACCAGGCCTGGCGCATAGTGCGCGTATTTGCCGGAATTGGTCATCAGGTTGCGCGCCTTCGGCGGAATCACCGGCTCCCCGAGCATGCACCAGCAGGTGTCGGTGACAAACTGCACGCCGAAGTTTTCCAGCGTCGCGGCATGGCCCGCCTGTTGCGCGCGCTCCAGCGTCGCGCGGCCACAGGTGATGACCACGGCGACGCTGTCCAGCTTGCGCAGGCCCTTGCAGAGGCGGGCGAGGGTCGCGCATTCGCTGAGGGAAAAATGCGGATTGCCCAGGGTGACCGCGTCTACCTCGGGGCTTTGCGCGCTATTGAGTTCACGCCAACTGTGCAGCAAGTCGAGGGCGCTGATGCTCGGGGTCTTGGCTGGCGGATGTCCGCCAAGGGCCAGTTCCGCCGTGGTCGCCTCAGGGGTGACGCCGGCGAT
>CAURWS010000306.1:0-5468 GCA_963528485.1 uncultured Pseudomonas sp.
AATCAGTAGTCTATTTCTTCACAAACAATGTGCTTGTGAACGAAGCGAATAGTGCAACCTTAAGCCACGCTATAAAGAACAGCCCGAGCGCTGGACGTTCGATTCATCCGTTCGAACAGTTGAACGATTCGGGTGAAACGTCAGACTCAAGCATGATCGCCAGCGCGGTCAGCGTCCTGAACGTCGAAGGACGATAAGTTATACCGAAAAACAGCATTGTACAGGTTTTGACGACGGCGTAGTCTGTGCAGACAAGGTAACGAGGCCCCTATGACTGTACCCATCGCAATCATCGGTACCGGTATCGCCGGACTCTCTGCTGCCCACGCACTGCAAGCGGCCGGGCACAGCATTCACCTTTTCGACAAGAGCCGTGGCAGTGGCGGACGAATGTCCAGCAAGCGCAGCGATGCCGGTGCGCTGGACATGGGCGCGCAATATTTCACGGCCCGTGATCGCCGTTTTGCCAATGTGGTCCAGCGATGGCAGGCCGAAGGTCATGTCGCCGAGTGGAAACCGCTGCTCTATAACTTTCATGGCGGACAACTGAGCCTGTCGCCCGACGAGCAGGTGCGCTGGGTCGGCAAGCCGCGCATGAGTGCGATCACCCGCGCGATGCTCGGCGACATGCCGGTGACGTTCTCGTGCCGCATCACCGAGGTCTTCCGGGGCGAAGAGCACTGGAACCTGCTCGACGCCGACGGCCGCAGCCACGGCCCGTTCAGCCAGGTAGTGATCGCCATTCCCGCGCCCCAGGCAACCACCTTGCTGGCCGACGCGCCGAAGCTGGCCAGCGTCGTGGCCGGGGTGAAAATGGAGCCCACCTGGGCGGTCGCGCTGGCATTCGACACCCCGCTGGACACCCCGATGGAGGGCTGTTTCGTGCAGGACAGCCCCATCGACTGGCTGGCCCGCAACCGCAGCAAACCGGGGCGTGACAGCAAGATGGACACCTGGATTCTGCACGCCACCAGCGCCTGGAGCCGTCAGCACCTGGACATGCCCAAGGAGCAGGTCATCGATCATTTGCACGGGGCTTTTGCCGAGCTGATCAACTGCGCCATGCCCGCCCCGGCCTTCACCCTGGCCCACCGCTGGCTCTATGCACGCCCTGCTGGTGGACGTGAAGTCGGCGCGTTGTCCGATCCGGACCTGGGCCTGTACGTGTGTGGCGACTGGTGCCTGTCCGGGCGCGTCGAAGGCGCCTGGCTCAGCGGTCAGGAGGCAGCGCGTCGCCTGCTCGAACACCTCAAATGAATCGCCTGACCCCGCGCAAACTGCTGCTGTCGAAATGGACAGCAGCCCATCCCCGAAATCGCGAGAAACATTTTCTGGTCACCGAACTCTTCTGCGACGAAGAAGGCACGGTGCTGGAGATTGAACTGCAAGCGGTGTTGACCCAACGCAGCGAACGCATGGTCTGGCAGGTGCTGCAGGATGAGCAAAGCTGGTTGATGGGCTGGAAGTAGCGTCTACTGAGATGTACTGCTTCATTGTGGGAGCCAGCGCCCACAGCGACGGGCCAGACGCTAGCTCATCCTCGAACCCGTTGCCCGCAAAAATCTTGTACAAAGCGTTTGACTTGTACAACCCAAAACCTATGATGAACAGAAGTTGTACAGCGCTGTCAGTCTGTACAAGAAAGTTCATCGAGGTTTGCCCATGTCTACAGCCGCCGATCAATCGCCGGAGCAGAAATCCAAACCGAAATTGGGCGTCAGCGCCTGCCTGATGGGCGTTGAGGTTCGCTACAACGGCGGGCACAAGGAATCTCACCTGCTGACCCGCGCGCTCAACGAGCATTTTGATTTTGTCCCCGCCTGCCCGGAAGTCGCCATCGGCATGGGCATCCCCCGCGAAGCGATTCGTCTGGTGGGCGACCCCGAGCACCCTCAAGCCGTCGGCACGGTTCATAAAGACCTGAACGTCACCCGCCCGTTGGCCGAATACGGCGAGCACATGGCCCGGGAAATGGACGACATCTGCGGTTACATCTTCATGCAGAAATCCCCCTCCTGCGGTCTGGAACGGGTCAAGGTCTATCGCGAGAACGGTGCGCCATTCGACGGTGGCGGACGCGGCATTTATGCCAAGGCGTTCTGCGCAGCGCATCCGGATCTACCGGTAGAGGAAGACGGCCGCCTGAACGATCCGGTGCTGCGCGAGAATTTCATCACCCGCGTGTTCGCCTACGCCGCCTGGCAGCAATTGCTCAAGGACGGCATCACCCGCCGTGCGCTGACTGAATTCCACTCGCGCTACAAATACCAACTGATGGCCAACGACCCGGTGCAATACAAGGCGCTCGGCAGCCTGCTCGGCAACATGGGGCGCAATGACCCCACCCAGATCGCCCCGCAGTACTTCAGCGCGCTGATGACTGCCCTGAGGAAACCGGCGACCCGACGCACCCACACCAACGTGCTGCAACACATTTGCGGTTACCTGCGCGAAACCATCAGCACGTCGGACAAACAGGAAATCCAGGGCCTGATTCATCAGTACCACCAGGGCATCGTGCCGCTGGTGGTGCCGCTGACCTTGCTCAAGCACCACTTTCGCCAACATCCGGACCCGTACATCGCCCTTCAGGTGTACCTGCAACCGCACCCGGAAAACCTCAGCCTGCGAAATGCCATCTGACCTATGAAAGACCTCAAGCACGAACCGCTGGACGATGATCCGCAGGCCTACGCCGACGCCCTCGAAGAAGGCTGGCTGCCGATCCGCGAAATCGCCCGCCTGACCGGCGTCAACGCCGTGACCCTGCGCGCCTGGGAGCGACGCTACGGGCTGATCGTGCCCCATCGCACGCCCAAGGGCCATCGTCTGTACAGCACCGCCCATGTCGACCGGGTGCTGGCCATTCTCACGTGGCTCAATCGCGGGGTGTCGGTCAGCCAGGTCAAGCAGCTGCTCGACGATCAGCAAATGCCTGCGCCCAACGTCGTGAGCGACTGGGATCCGTTGCGCCAGAACTTGCTGGATGCGATCACTACGCTGTCTGAACGGCGTCTGGACGACACGCTGAATCAGGCCATGTCGCTCTATCCGCCGCGCACCCTGTGCGAACAACTGCTGCTGCCGTTGCTGACTGCCCTCGAACAACGCTGGCAGGGCCAATTCGGCGCGCAGCTGGAGCGGGTGTTTTTCTACTCCTGGCTGCGCAGCAAATTCGGCGCGCGGCTATATCACAACAACCGTCAGGTCAGCGGTACGCCCGTGCTGCTGATCAACCAGTCCGACGCGCCGATGGAGCCGCACTTGTGGCTGACCGCCTGGCTGGTAAGCAGCGCCGATTGCCCCGTGGAAGTCTTTGACTGGCCGCTGCCGGCAGGCGAGCTGAACCTGGCCTGCGAGTACCTGAAACCTCGCGCGGTGCTGCTGTATTCCAGCAAGTCACTGAACGTGAGCCAGCTGCCACGCCTGCTGAACAACATCGATTGCCCGAAATTGATCATCGGACCAACGGTACGCATCCATTCGGCCGAGCTGTCCGTATCTGTCAGTGAGATCCCCGGCCTGACCCTGGCCGAGGACCCTTTGACCGCCCAGACCGCGTTGCAGCGGCTGGACCTCATCTAAGGAACGATCATGCAACTGATGTGGCTGCGCACCGACTTGCGCGTACACGACAACACCGCACTGAGCGCTGCGATGAAGCAGGGCCCGACGGTGGCCGTGTACGTGATCAGCCCCGCCCAGTGGCACAGCCATGACGACGCGCCGAGCAAGGTCGACTTCTGGCTGCGCAACCTCCAAGCGCTGAAAGCCGAACTCAAGGCGCTGAACGTGCCGCTGTTGATCGTCCACGCCAACACGTGGGACAAGGCACCCAAAGCCCTGCTGGACCTGTGCCAGACGCACAAGATCGAGCACGTGCACGTCAACGAAGAGTACGGCGTCAACGAAGACAACCGCGACAAGGCCGTCGAAGCCTTGCTGGACAAGCACGACATCGGTTTCACCCGCCATCTGGATCAGCTGTTTTTCACGCCAGGTAGCGTGCTGACCAAAAGCGGCGGCTACTTCAAGGTCTACACCCAGTTTCGCAAGGTCTGTTACGCACGGCTGCATTACTCGGTCCCCGCTGTCATCCGTCGGCCAAGCCAGCAAGACCCCGTGCACATCAAAAGCGATGACGTGCCGACCAGCGTGCAGGGGTTCGCGACGCCGTCCGAGGCGCTGCGCACGCTCTGGCCTGAGGGCGAGGATGAGGCGCGCAAGCGTCTGGAGCATTTCACCGACGATCAGGTGCACTACTACAACGACGAGCGCGACTACCCGGCCAAACCCGGCACCAGCCAGCTGTCGGCGTATCTGGCGGCCGGTGTGATTTCCCCTCGCCAGTGCTTGCATGCGGCCCTGCGCAGCAATAACGGCGAGTTCGAGACCGGCAACGTCGGCTCGGTGACCTGGATCAACGAGCTGCTGTGGCGCGAGTTCTATAAACACGTGCTGGTGGGCTTCCCTCGGGTGTCTCGCCATCGCGCCTTCCGCCCGGAAACCGAAGCGTTGAAATGGCGTCACGCGCCCAAGGATCTGCAAGCCTGGCAGCAGGGTCGAACCGGCTTGCCGATTGTCGACGCGGCCATGCGTCAATTGCTGGAAACCGGCTGGATGCACAACCGCCTGCGCATGATCGTGGCAATGTTTTTGACCAAGAACCTTTTGATCGACTGGCGCGAGGGCGAGCGTTTTTTCATGCAGCACCTGATCGACGGCGACCTGGCGGCAAACAACGGCGGCTGGCAGTGGAGCTCATCCACCGGCACCGACTCCTCGCCGTATTTCCGTATTTTCAATCCGCTGAACCAGTCCGAGCGTTTCGACCCGGAAGGCCTGTTCATCAAGAAGTGGGTACCGGAGCTGGCCAAGCTGAACAAGCGCGACGTGCACGACCCGTCGTCACTGGGCGACCTGTTCCGCGTCGACGGTTACCCCGCGCCCATCGTCGACTTGAAAGCCAGCCGCGAACGCGCCCTGACCGCATTCAAGTCTCTCCCGCATCGACAAGCAGAGACTCAAGACCATGAGTGAATTCCTGCGCGATTACGCCCGGCGCTTCGCCGAACTCGACAAGGACAACCTGCACCTGCTCGGCGAGCTGTACAGCGAGGACGTCGCCTTCACCGACCCATTGCACGAGGTGCACGGCCTGAGCAACTTGCGCAAGTACTTCGCCGAGCTGTACGCCAACGTGCGCGATCTGCAGTTCGAGTTTCACGCCTTCGATCAGGTGCGCGAGGGCAAGGGCTATCTGCGCTGGACCATGACCTACCGACACCCGCGACTCAATCAGGGCGAGCAGATTGCCGTGCAAGGCTGCTCGCACCTGCTGTGGACCGACAACAAAGTGTTTCAGCATCGGGATTTCTTCGATGCCGGAGCGTTGCTGTATGAGCACCTCCCCGTGATGGGCAGGATGATCGGCTGGCTGAAGAGGCGACTGGCATGAAACGACGTAT
>CAURWS010000307.1:0-5468 GCA_963528485.1 uncultured Pseudomonas sp.
ACACCAGACACTGCGTACCGTGTTCCAGCAGTTGCCCGATGAAACGCTGCAGCAGGTCCCGGCCAGCGTCGGGCTTGTGATCGAGCGTGAAGACCTGAGCATCCTGCCTGAGGACGAGCGCGAGCGACGGGTGCGCAACGAGGCTCAGGAGCAATCGCTGCTGCCGTTCGATCTGGCCAACGGCCCGTTGCTGCGCGTCAAACTGATCAAACTGGGCGCCGAGCATCATGTGTTGCTGCTGACGCTGCACCATATCGTCTCCGATGGCTGGTCGATGAGCGTGCTGATCGACGAGTTCATCCGCTTCTACGATGCCCACAGCCGCGGCGCGGCCGTGGCCCTTGATCCCTTGCCGATCCAGTACGCTGACTACGCCCTGTGGCAGCGTCGCTGGATGGAGGCGGGTGAGCAGGAGCGTCAGCTGGCTTACTGGCAGGAACAGCTTGGCGATGATCATCCGGTGCTGGAGCTGCCGACCGATTTTCCGCGTCCGGCCGTGGCCAGTCATCAGGGCAGCCGTCATGCGTTCGACCTGCCGCAGGGGATGGCTGACGAGCTGCGGCAGATGGCGCGCCAGCAGAATGTTTCCCTGTTCACCGTACTGCTGACGGCGTTCAACATCCTGCTGTACCGCTACACCGGGCAGACCGATCTGCGGGTCGGGGTGCCTATCGCCAACCGCAACCGTCGTGAAGTCGAAGGGCTGATTGGCCTGTTCGTCAACACCCAGGTGTTGCGGGCGCGGTTCGACGAACAAACTTCTGTCACGCAATTGCTACAAGACCTCAAGGCCGTGCTCAATGGCGCCCAGGCCCATCAGGACCTCCCTTTCGAACGACTGGTCGATGCGCTCAAGCTGGAGCGCAGCCTGAGCCACTCGCCGTTGTTCCAGGTGATGTACAACCATCAGCCGGAAGTCGCTGACATCGAAGCGCTCAGGCTTGAGTCGGGCCTGTGCCTGAGCCAGCTGGAGTGGAGCACCCGCACCACGCAGTTCGACCTGACGCTGGACACCTATGAAAAGGGCGGCAGGCTCATGGCCGCGCTGACCTTCGCCAGCGACCTGTTCACCCAGGCGAGCATCGAGCGCATGGCCGGGCACTGGCTCAAGGTCCTGAGCGAAATGCTCGCCGACAGCACCCGTCGGGTGAGTGAACTGCCGGTACTCGACGCCGGACAGATCAAGACCCAGGTGCTGGACTGGAACCGCACCGAAGCGGACTTCCCGGCACAGCGCGGTGTGCATCAATTGTTCGAGGAGCAGGTGCAGCGTCAGCCCGAAGCCGTGGCCCTGTTGTTCGGTCAGCAGGCGTTGACCTATCAGCAACTCAACCAGCGGGCCAACCGTCTGGCGCACAAGCTGCGCGCGCTGGCCCCGGTTGATGCCGAGTTGCTGGTGGGGGTGGCGACCGAACGCTCGGTGGACATGGTCGTGGCCCTGCTGGCGGTGCTCAAGGCCGGTGGCGCCTACGTGCCGCTGGATCCCGAGTACCCCGGCGAGCGTCTGCGTTACATGATCGAAGACAGCGGCGTGCGCCTGTTGTTGACCCAGAGCCACCTGCTCGATCAGTTGCCGCTCGACGGGCAGGTGCAGGCGCTGTGTCTGGATCAGGAGGGCGACTGGCTCGAAGGTTTCAGCGACGCCAACCCTGCGCTGCCGTGCCTGCCGGAACAACTGGCCTACATGATCTACACCTCCGGCTCCACCGGTCGGCCCAAGGGCGCGGGCAACCGCCATGTCGCGCTGACCAACCGCCTGTGGTGGATGCAGCGTGAATACAAGCTCGATGGTCGCGACACGGTGCTGCAAAAGACCCCGTTCAGTTTCGACGTGTCGGTCTGGGAGTTCTTCTGGCCGTTGATGGTGGGCGCCCGTCTGGCCGTGGCCATGCCGGGTGAGCATCGCGAGCCTGCGCGATTGATCGAAACCATCGAGCGCTATCGCGTGACCACGCTGCACTTCGTGCCATCGATGCTGCAGGCGTTCATTCATGAGCAGGGCGTGGAGGCCTGCAGCAGTCTCAAACGCATCGTCTGCAGCGGTGAGGCATTGCCGGTGGACGCCCAGCAGCAGGTCTTCGACAAACTCCCGGCAGCCGGTCTGTTCAACCTGTATGGCCCGACCGAAGCGGCCATTGACGTGACGCACTGGCGGTGTGTCGACGAGCGTCGGGCGAGCGTGCCTATTGGCGTGCCGATCGACAACCTGCGCACCCGGATTTTGGGTTCCGGTCTGAGCCTGCTGCCGGTGGGAGCGGGCGGTGAGCTGTACCTGGGCGGTGTCGGCCTCGCCCGTGGCTACCATCAGCGTCCAGGCCTGACCGCAGAGCGTTTCGTCCCGGACCCGTTCAATGCCGGTGAGCGCCTGTACCGTACCGGCGATCTGGCGCGTTATCGGATTGACGGGGTCATCGAGTACCTGGGGCGTCTGGATCATCAGGTCAAACTGCGCGGCCTGCGCATCGAGCTGGGCGAGATCGAAGCGGCGCTCTGCGAACATGACTTGGTGCGCGAAGCCGTGGTCCTCGCTCAGGACGGCAAGCAGTTGGTCGCGTATCTGGTGCTGGCCGCCGAGCAACCGCCGAGCGACTGGCGTGAACAGCTCAAGGCCAGCCTGCTGCAAGGCTTGCCTGAATACATGGTGCCGCAGCACTGGCTTGAACTGCCCACGCTGCCGCTGATGCCCAACGGCAAGCTGGACCGCAAAGCACTGCCTCGCGCCGAGGCCAGTGTGCAGGCCGACTACGCGGCCCCGCAAAGCGCGACTGAAAAGACCCTGGCGGCGATCTGGTGCGACGTGTTGCGGGTCGAGCAGGTCGGTCTGGACGACAACTTCTTCGAGCTGGGCGGCGACTCCATTGTGTCCATTCAGGTGGTGGGTCGTGCCCGCCAGGCCGGGATCGCCTTCAGCCCTCGCGACCTGTTCCAGCACCAGACGGTGCGCAGCCTGGCGCAGGTGTCGCAGGCCGCAGTCGAGGTCAGTATCGAGCAAGGGCTGATTGAAGGCAGCGCGCCGCTGACGCCGGTGCAGCAGTGGTTCTTCGGATTGCCCATCCCTCGGCGTGATCACTGGAACCAGTCGTTGCTGCTGACCCCGCGTCAACCGCTGGCCCTCGAACCGTTGCAAGCGGCCGTGCTGAAGCTGATCCGGCAACATGACGTCTTGCGCCTGCGCTTCCAGCGTGAAGACCAACGCTGGACCCAGACCCATGCCGCCATGCCTGAGCAGGCCCCGGTGTGGCAGCGTCAGGCCGCCAGCGCCGAGGCGCTCGACACGTTGTGCGACGAGGCGCAACGCAGCCTGAACCTGGCCGACGGGCCTGCGTTGCGTGTGCTGCTGGTCGACATGGCCGACGGCAGCCAGCGGGTGTTGCTGGCGGTTCATCACCTGGTGATCGACGGCGTGTCCTGGCGGGTGCTGCTGGAAGACCTGCAAGCCCTGCTCAAGCCGCCGCAGGCAGGTGTCGTGGCACCCCTGCCGTTCAAGACCAGTGCCTACCAACACTGGGCCGATCGTCTGCAGGCCCATGCGCGTACCCCGGCGCTGGAGGCTGAACTGCATTGGTGGCAGGGTGCTTTGGCCGATGCGCCGCAAGACCTGCCTTGTGATCACGCCGGTGGCGAGATGCGCAATGAACAGGGACAAAAAGTGATGTCGGTGCTCGACGCGCAGCTCACCCGGCAACTGCTGCAAGACGCGCCAGCGGCCTACCGCACCCAGGTCAATGATCTGCTGTTGACCGCGCTGGCACGGGTCATCGCGCGCTGGAGTGATGAGTCGTCAGTGCTGATCCAGCTCGAAGGTCACGGTCGCGAGGATCTGTTCGATGACATCGATCTGACCCGCACACTGGGCTGGTTCACCAGCTTGTTCCCGGTCAAGTTGACCCCGGCCGACGACATGGCCGGTTCCATCAAGTCGATCAAGGAACAGCTGCGTGCCGTTCCGGGCAAGGGGCTGGGCTTCGGCCTGTTGCGCTATCTGGGCAGTCCTGCCGCTCAGACCGCGCTGGCAGCGTTGCCTGCGCCGCGTATCACCTTCAACTATCTGGGCCAGTTCGATGGTCAGTTCGACGAGGACGCGCTGTTCGTGCCGTCCACCGAGCAGTCCGGTGTCGCTCAGGATGAGCAGGCGCCGCTCGCCAATTGGTTGAGCATCGAAGGGCAGGTGTATGGCGGCGAGCTTTCCCTGCAATGGACCTTCAGCCGTGAGTTGCACGATGTCGCGACGGTCGAGCGTCTGGCGCAAGACTACCGCGATGAATTGAGCGCCCTGATCACCCATTGCCTCAGTGAGCAGGCGGGCGGGGCGACGCCGTCCGACTTCCCGCTGGCCAGCATGACCCAACGGCAACTCGACGGGATTCCCACGCCCATCGCCCGGATCGAGGACATCTACCCGTTGTCGCCGATGCAGGAAGGCCTGCTCCTGCACACCTTGCTGGAGCCCCATTCGGGCATTTACTTCATGCAGGACCGTTATAGCATTGACAGTGACATCGACCTGGACCGTTTCCGCAGTGCCTGGCAGGCGGTGATCCAGCGTCATGATGCATTGCGGGCCTCGTTTAACCTCGATGAACAGGGCCGGATGCTGCAGATCATCCATCGCCAGGCGCCCTTGCGCCTGGATTACCTGGACTGGAGCACGCAACCTGCCGAGCAGCATGAAGCGGCGCTGCGACAGTTGCTCGAAGAGGAGCGTCAGCAAGGCTTCGACCTGCTGGTGCAGCCGCCTTTCAGTTTGCGCCTGATTCGTCGTGCCCCTGAGCAATACTGGTTCATTCTGAGCAATCACCACATCCTCATCGACGCCTGGTGCCGTTCGCTGCTGCTGCAGGACTTCTTCACGCTGTATCAAGGCAAGACTCTGCCCAGGCCCGCCGCGCGGTATCGCGATTTCATCGAGTGGTTGCAGCAGCAGGGTGAAGCCGAGGCCGTTGCGGCCTGGGGCGAAGAGTTGAGCGGTGTCGAGCAACCGACCTGGCTGCCGTTCGACCGTCCTGTGCAGCGTCAGGGCGGGCAGTCGCAGATCGGCGACCGCTACCTGACCCTGGCCCGCCACGAAGGCCGTGCCCTGCGCGAGCTGGCGCAGCAATACCAATTGACCGTCAACACGTTCACTCAGGCCGCCTGGGCGCTGGTGATGCATCGCTACAGCGGTGAAGAAGACGTGCTGTTCGGCGTCACCGTGGCCGGGCGCCCGGTCAGCCGCCCGGAAATGCAGGACACCGTTGGCCTGTTCATCAACAGCATTCCACTGCGCGTGCGCATGCCACAGAACGGCAGCGTCAAGCAGTGGCTGCAAGCGCTGTTCGACCACAACCTGGCGTTGCGCGAACATGAACATCTGCCGCTGGTCAAGATTCAGGCGTGCAGCCGCATCGACAGCAGCCAGCAGTTGTTCGACAGTCTGTTCGTGTTTGAGAACGCGCCGCTGGAGAGCACGGTGGTCAGCGGCGCGCAGG
>CAURWS010000308.1:0-5455 GCA_963528485.1 uncultured Pseudomonas sp.
GTCGCCACCCATTCCATGAACAACCCCAACCAGCCCCTGCGCAGCCTTGAGCTGGCGAGCATTGCGGGGGTCACTTCGATTCGTGACGATGCGTTCTGGTCCACGGCAGAGCCAGTGCGCAACCAGTTGCGCATCGTGCCGCAGTGGCGCGCGTGGATGTCCACCGCAGGCGGTTTGAACCTGACGCCCATGGTCATTCTCGGCTATGGCTCGGTGTTCACCGGCGGCGCCAAACCGCGCAAGCCCGAGGTGAAAGCGCCGTACCTGAACTACGTCGACTACATCACCCGGCAGTTGGGCAACCCGGTGAAGTTCTACGAAGTCTGGAACGAGTGGGACATCGACGGCCCCGGCGACGCCCGCCTGAGCAGCGATTACGTGGCGCTGGTGCGCGACGCCGCACCCATCATCCACAAAAACAATCCACAGGCCAAAGTGCTGGCGGGCGCCGCCACCACCGCAGGCATCAAAGCAGGCTTTATTGATCGCATCGTCTCGGGCGGTGTGCTCAAGTACGCCGACGGCATCTCGCTGCACCCCTACGTGCATTGCGAAGGCCGCGACCACAACACCCCGGAAAGCTGGATCAACTGGATGCGCGGCATCGACCGCAGCATCAGCGCCAAGGCCGGCAAGCAGGTGCCGCTGTACCTGACCGAAATGGGCTGGCCCAGCCACGAAGGCGCCTGTGGCATTGATGCCGCGCGGCAGGCCGCGTATCTGGCGCGCAGTTACTTCCTCGCGCGCACCGTGCCCAACATCAAGGGCATGTGGTGGTACGACCTGATCAACGACGGCACCCAGCGCGACGATCAGGAGCACAACTTCGGCCTGCTCGACATGAATCTGAACGCTAAACCGGCCTACCCGGTGCTCAAGGCCATCAGCCCGTACCTGCGCAACTTCACCTACGATGCCGCCGCCAGCCTGCAGGCCGACAACGTCTACAAGCTGGCCTTCAGCGATGGCCGGGAAAAGATCATGGTCGCCTGGGCCGTGGGCCGCGAACGCCTGCACAGCGTCGGCGGATCGGGGATGGACAACGCCCAGATGCGGATGCTCGACACGCAAAAGCCTGACAAGGGCATGGTCGACAGCGGACAGCAATGGAGCTGCAACGGCGATCAATGCAGCGTGCCAGTAACGTTGACCGAATACCCGAAAATCATCCGCCTAAGCCCCGGCTCGTAAACCGACAGGGCGCCCAAAAGCCCGCCTGACCTGGTCAGCGCGGGCTTTTTCATGATTTTCGTGATGCTGCCTGCAAATAGTGGCATTAGGACATACCATCGACATCTCCTGCTGCTAGGCTAGGGTTCCTTTCACGGGGACCCATGATCGAGGGAATGTATGGGGATTCGATACAGACTGATCATTGGCTGTGTGCTTTGCCTGTTCGCCTTGCCTCTCGTGGCAGGCCCTTTTGTTGCCGGCGGCGCGCAGTGGAAACCCTATGCATTCGAAGACGATAACGGCCATCTGCAGGGTGTTGCCGTGGATATCGCCCGTCGCGTGATGCAGCTTGCCGACGTCGACGTCACCTTTGTCACCTACCCGGTCAACCGCCTGCAGTCGATGCTGCAAAAGGGCGAAATCGACCTCAACTACGCCGACGCACGCATCTGGAACAGTCCTGAAGAACAAACCCATTACGTGTTCTCCAAGCCCTACTCCACCGTCAACGAGCATCTGTACTTCCTCGCCGACCACCCCGATCGCAAGCGCCCCATTGAGCAACTCAACCACCTCACCATCGGCATGGTGCGCGGCTACACCTACCGGGCGCTCGACCCGGCGCTTCAGGTACACCGACTCGAACGCCTGGAAACCTCCCAGGACGAAGCCCTGATCAAACTCCTGCAAAGCCGACGCGTCGACGCCATCGCCATGGTCGACGACATCTTCGACACTCTGGTGGCGAACTCCCAACTGGACCCCAGCGAATTCCAGCAAGGCGCCAAACTCAGCGAAGCGCCATTGGTGATCAAACTGCAGCCCGAACACGCGCAATGGCTCCCCCGGATCAACCGTGCCATCGACACGTTGCGCAGCAGTGGGGAGCTGGAGAGCATCAGGCGGCGGTATTTGCCGGGAAGTGGGGTGGGGTTGAATTGTGCGGGGGTTGGGAAAGGGTGCTGAGCCCTTCCCTGCTGGGGACAAGTCACGCCGTAACGGCAAGCCCCAACATCTCCCGCGCAATCCGGTCGGCATCAACAAACGCCCGTGAATACCCCCCTGACGACGGCACGTAATGGTTGTAGTACGTGGCGCCTTCGACGATCGGGCCGGTTATCCACAGATTGGGTTGGGCCTTGCCGTGGCTGTCGACGTGAATGCCTTCGCCCTTGTCGTTGAGGCTGTGGATAACCCCGCTATTGCGCAGCTGGCGGATGATTTTGGGCTGTGAATCGATGCGTCGGCTATCGCTGACGTGGGCACAAACCAAGGCGTTCAGCAGGATCAGCGAGCCATCGTCTTGCTGAATCGAGACATCACCCCATTCAGGGCTGTGCATAACTTTTGAGCTGTGAATCCACTGCACTATCCCTGCGTCGACCAGCGCCAGCAGCTCTTGGTGACGCTCTTTTTGCGGACCTGCGACCATGCGGTTGACCAGCGGCGCGTACTCGTTGAAAAACATCCGGTGAGACTCAGGCGTCAGGCCGTTGTTATCCACAACCCTGCGAAGTTGTTCACGGCAGTTTCTCCAGACTTCGACCGCTGCCTTGACCGGACTGTGATCAAGGCCGGAAATACTCTCTTGCAGGTCCTCTTCAATAAACGCCCGGACAAATTGTGAATAGTTATCCACATCGGCTCGAAGAAAGCGCGGGTTGAAGACGCTTTCATCCAGCAGGGGAACATTGAATTGCTGTGCCAGCGCTTGGACTTTGCTGTCGATCTCCCTCAACAAAAACGCGGTCGCGACCTCGGATTTAACCCGCAACGCTGACTCGCCTTTGAGCGACGCCACCATGCCGAAATACTCAGCGAACATCTCGGCCTTGAGCACCGGCAGCACCTGCGCTTCGAAGTCCAGACCGTCAGGATGTTGAGCACGCAGGTCGGCCACTGTGGATAACGTGAAGATCAGCGGCGGGCTGGATGTGCGATGAGGCGTGATATCGGGGCGGGTGCGATACGGCAATCCACTGCGCGAATACATCACCACCTGCGGTTCACGCCCTGAAGGCTCGTAACGCAGGCCTTCAGAGCTTTCGACAAAGCGCCCTTCCCGGCCAACCGTCAGCCCCGCAACGACGTCCATGGCCGAAAGCCCCAGCCCCTCGACGCCGACAGTGTCTGCGGATGAAATGCTTTCCAGCGAAAAGGGTTGTGGATAAGCGCGCAGCCTCTGGGTCATGCCCTGCGTCTTGTTCACAGCAGGGGGCGCTTCCGCGTGCCCCACCGTGATCAGCAGCCAATCAACGGCGTGCTTCTGGCCTCCCGCTGTGGACAACAGGAACCCACCCAAATCCGTGTGCTCGATGTTATCCACAACCCGCGCGTGATGGGTCACGCTGATCTGCTCGGGGAGGGTCCGCAAAACCTCGTCGTAAGTCCAGGCCAGGTACTCCCCAAGCCATGGCCGGGGCAGAAACTCGTCAGGCCGGATGGCGCGTTCAGCGGATTTGAAGCGCAGGCACCATTCGTAGAAATTCGGGCCCTGTCGCCCGCTCAGCCCGTCCAGCGCCGCCTGATCCGGAAACATCGAGATCTGCGACGCCACGGTGTTGAGCATCAGGTAGCTCGGTTGCTCCACCGAGTGCAAGCCGGGGCCTGGCCGATGGGGGTCGAACACGCTGATCTCGACCCGTCGCTCGCCCTTGCCAGCCAGCGCGCACAAACGCTCCAGCACCGTCAGCCCGCGCGAGCCGCAACCGACGATGCCAATCCGGATAGCAGGCGCTTGGACCTGCCCTTCGGAAAACAAACGCTCGGCGAAGGATTTATCGAGGCGCAGCGCTGAGCTCAGTTCCATCTCAAGGTTTCTCCAAAGAATGAATCAATAGCCACAGCCCGTAACTCCGCCAGCGCGGTGTCGACGATGAATTTGCTCAGCGCCAGATCCAGCACACCCAAACCAAACGGCGAGAAGATCGAGGGTTTGCTAGGGTCCAGTTCAACCTCCCCGCGAATCAGCCCCGCCAGCGTGCCGTTCATAAACTGGCGATTGCCGGTGAGCTGCTCAGTCAAATGCGGCGAGGTGTTGGCCTTCATGCAGTGCTCGACGTCGTCGCACAAGTTGTTGGCGTTCAGCAGCAGCTGCGGGGCGATGTCTCGCAGGGAAATATTCAGCACCACTTGCCCAGCACGGAACGCCATCGGCGGTTTCACGTAGGGTTCGCCTGCGGTGGTGGCGAAGATCACCAGGTCGGCCGCCAGGGCTTCATCGAGTGAGCCACTGCGGGCTGTGCATAAGTCGATCTGCTCGACGAAGTGTTTCAGGGCGTTGGCCGATGCATCGTCGAAGTCATGCACCACGGCCTGACCGATGTCCCAGCTTTCCACGGCCAGCATGCGGGCAATGTTGCGGGCGATGACGCCTGCGCCAACAAATCCTACAGACGCTGCTTTATGTGACTGACCGTTAAGCCAGTAAGCGCCTGACACCGCCGAGGCAGCGGTTCTGACAGCGCTGATCTGCGCGCCCTCAAGACAGGCGTAGGGGTAGCCGGTCTCGCGATCGTTGAGGATGACCACTGCCGATGCGCGGGGTTTCTGTTGCTCGACATTGCCGGGAAAACTGGAAATCCACTTGATCCCGGCCACGGCATCCTCGCCTTCCAGCGACGCGGGCAACGCAATGATGCGGTTGGCCGGCTGCTGTGGAAAACGCAGGAAATAGCTGTCCGGGTTGAGGGTCTGGCCGTCGTGGTGCTGCAGGTACACCTGCTCGATACGGGCGACCATGGTGTGCGCCTGGCGTTCGAGGATGTCCTTGATCACGGCGCCGGGGATGACATGAAAATCAGACATTGGCCACCTCGGCTTCGAAGGTATGGACGTAGTGCTTGAGGTAACGGCTGATCGGCTGCGAGGAAAGCGCTGACAACTCGGCGAGACCGAATTTCTGCATGACCCACTCGTCGTTGTAGATGGTCTCCAGGTAGCGCTCACCGGCGTCCGGAGAAATCGCCACGACCACGGCATCTTTCGGAATACCCAGCGAAGGCGCTGCGAGCCCGGCGACGACGGTGCCGGTGGAGCCTCCTGCCAGCACGCCATTGGACTTCGCCAGCCAGCGGCACATGGCGACCGTTGCACGCTCATCGACCACTTGCTGCTTGTGCAGGTGATTGGCGCGAAAGATCGGCGGCATCTGGCTCGATCCCAGCCCCGGAATATAGCGTTTGCCAGGCGCCTGGCCGAAGGTCACCGAACCTGCGCTGTCCACGGCAATGATCTTGGTGCGCGGCGAGTGCTTGCGGAAATACTGCACGCAACCCATCAA
>CAURWS010000309.1:0-5422 GCA_963528485.1 uncultured Pseudomonas sp.
CGGTAGACCAGTCAAAATTGATGTGACTGACCTGGCGCATTCGCCAGCGAGCCGGCTCCCCCAAGGTCAGGCGTACTTCCAGGCGTCTTTGTTTACCAGATCTTTCGGTCGCTCCCCAGTCAGCGCACTGATCATATTCTCCACCGCACACCGCGCCATGGCCTCGCGGGTCTCGTGGGTCGCCGAGCCCATGTGTGGGGTCGCCACCACATTGTCGAACCCGAGCAATGGCGAATCCTCCGCCACAGGCTCGTGCTCGAACACATCCAGCCCCGCTGCACGAATCTGCCCCTTGCGCAGGGCCTCGATCAGCGCCTGCTCGTCCACCACCTTGCCTCGGGCGATGTTGATGAAGATCGTCTCCGGGCGCATCTGCGCGAATTGCTCGGCACCGATCAGCCCTTCGGTTTCAGCGGTCAGCGGCAGGGTCAGGCAGACGAAATCCGCCTCGCGCAACAGCGCCTCAAGGCTGCGGTACTGCGCGCCAAACCGGGCCTCGACGGCAGGCTTGCGCGAGTGACTGTGGTAGAGCACTGGCATGCCAAAGCCGAAGTGACCCCGCTGCGCCAAGGCCTCGCCGATGCGGCCCATGCCGATGACGCCCAGGGTCTTGCCGTGCACGTCGGTGCCGAAATGCGCCGGGCCGATGTTTTGTGTCCACTGGCCGTCGCGCACCATGCTGGCCAGCTCCACCACGCGCCGGGCCGTGGCCATGATCAGGGCAAAACCGGTGTCGGCGGTGGTTTCGGTCAGCACATCCGGGGTGTTGGTCAGCAGGACGCCGCGCTGGGTGAGGGCGTCGATGTCGTAATTGTCGACCCCCACCGAAACGCTGGACACCACTTTGAGCCTGGGCGCCAGCGCCAGCAATTGCGCGTCCAGCTTGAGGCTGGCGCCCAGCAGGCCATCGGCCCGGTGCAGGGCGTCGCGCAGGCGGGCCATGCCGTCGGCGCTTTTCGGGTCTTCGATCAGCGTCACATCGGCGACCGCCTGCAGGCGCTCCATCAGGGGCGCCGATAGCTTCTTGTAGAGAACCACATGCTTGTTCATCAGGGGATTTCCAGATCAGGGATGCGCAGGTGTGCGACGAACGTTCGGCTCATCGCGCACGGGCTTTGCGGTGGTGTCCGGTTTGAGCAACACCGTGAGCACGACCGATACGAGCAGCGCGCCGCTCATGAACAGGTACGACGCGCTCAGGGTGCCGGTGACGCCGTTGAGGTAGCCGACCAGATAGGAACCGGCGAACGAACCCAGCGCGCCGAGGCTGTTGATCAGCGCCATGGCGCCGCCTGCAACGTTGGACGGCAGAATCTCCGGAACGATGGCGAAGAACGGGCCGTAGGGCGCGTACATGCAGGCCCCGGCGATCACCAGCAGCGAGTAGGACCACCAGAAGTGCTCGGTGCCCAGGGCGTAGGAGCCGTAGAAGGCAATGGCGGCCAGCAGCAGGGGCGGCCAGACGAACAGCTTGCGTTTCTGGGTCTTGTCCGAGGCCCACGACACCACGACCATGCCGATCACCGCCGCCAGATAAGGCAGGGCCGACAGCCAGCCGGCTTCGACCATGTCCATCTGCATGCCTTTCTTGATGATGGTCGGCAGCCACAGCACGAAGCCGTACACGCCGATGCTCCAGCAGAAGTATTGTGCGGCCAACAGCATGACCTTGGGCGAGCGGAAGGCTTCGGCGTAGTTTTTCACCGGCTTGATACCGACCTGCTCGGCGTCCAGACGCGCTTGCAATTCGGTTTTTTCCTCAGCGCTCAGCCACTTGGCCTGGGCCGGACGCTCGTCCACCAGACGCCACCAGATGAAGGCCCAGATCACCGCCGGCAAGCCTTCGACGATGAACATCCAGCGCCAGCTGAAGTGCGCCACCAGGTAGCCTGACACCACCGACATCCACAGCATGGTCACCGGGTTGCCGAGGATCAGCACGGTGTTGGCCCGCGAGCGTTCGGCCTTGGTGAACCAGTAGCACAGGTACACCAGCATGGCCGGCATCACGGCTGCCTCGACCACGCCGAGCATGAAGCGGATGCCGATCAGCATGTAGGCGTTGGAGACGATGCCGGTCAGGGTCGCCAGGCCGCCCCAGAGGATCAGGCTGACGAAGATCAGTTTTTTCACGCTCTTCTTCTGCGCGTAGATCGCGCCGGGCACTTGAAAGAAGAAGTAACCGAGGAAGAACAGCGCACCCAGCAACGACGACATGCCGGGGGTGATGTGCAGGTCTTCGGCCATGCCGGAGGCGGCGGCAAAGCCATAGTTGGCGCGGTCCAGATAGGCCAGGCTGTAGGTGATGAAGACGATCGGCATGATCAACAGCCAGCGCCGTTTCAGGCCTGCGTGTTTCACGGTTTCGAGTAGCTTTTCCATGTCGGGCTCCCTGAGGATGTTGTTTTTGTCGCAGCAGGTGATGGGAACAATGTGTGCACGCTAATCAGGCTTTCAGGCGGTCTGTCGTCGTGGTGTGGCCTTTGGCTCTACCGCTTGCAGGGCGGCGCGGGTGGGCAGGCCTTCCATGTCGCCACGGCTTTGCACCGCCTGGCTGCCGACCCAGTTGCCACGTGCTGTGGCCTGGGCGAAGTCGAGGTTTTCCAGCAAGGCACTGATCACCCCGACCGCAAAACCATCGCCCGCGCCCACGGTGTCGATGACCTTGGCCACCGGCACACCGGGCACGAAGGCTTCATTGAGTTGGGTGCGGTAATACGCGCCCTTCGCGCCAAGTTTGATCACCACCGCTTCCACGCCCAGGTCCAGGTAGAACTGCGCGATGTCGGCGGGCGTGTCGCGGCCGGTCAGCAGCTCGCCCTCGGCCATGCCCGGCATCACCCAGTGGGCGAGGCTGGCGAGGTGGTTGACCTCCCGGATCATCGTCGCCTGGCTCGACCACAGCGAAGGCCGCAGGTTGGGGTCGAACGACACGCTGCGCCCGGCGTCACGCATCTGCGTCATCAGCACGTGGGACAGCTCGCGGCAGGTGTCCGAGAGCGCCGCTGGAATGCCGGTGGCGTGCAGATGGCGGGCCTTGAGCAGCTCGGGGACGATGTCGTTGACCGACAGGTGACTGGCGGCCGAACCACGACGGAAGTATTCGACCACAGGATCCGCGCCTTCCAGCTCCAGTGACTTGAACTGAAAGCCGGTGGGGTGGGCTGGGTCGACCGTCACGTGACGGCAGTTGACGCCCTCAGCTTGCAGGCTGTCGGTGACGAAACGGCCCATGGAGTCGTTGCCCACCCGGCTCAGCCAGGCGACGTTGAAGCCCAGGCGCGACAGGCCGATGGCGACGTTGCTGTCGGCGCCGGCGATGCGCTTTTCATAGTGACGGACGGCGGCCAGATCGCCGGTCTGTTCGGCGACCAGCATGGTCATGGTCTCGCCGAAGGAAAGGATATCGATCTCAGACATGGCTCAGGGCCTCCGACGCATGTTGCGTGTGGCGTTGACCGAGGCGGGCGAGGGCGTCCACCTGAGCGCGGGTGACTTCCAGCAGGTCATCGCCTTGCAATGGGTATTCGACCGCGCGGGGCAAGCCGACAGGCATGTGCTTGAGCAGTTGCTCCCACAGGTGCAGGTCGGTCTGGCGTGGCGGCATGGCCACCAGCTTGCCAGCGGCGTTGCGCGAAACGGCCTTGCAGTGCACGTATTCGACGAAGCGGCCCAACTGCTGCGCCGCAGCGCTGGCCGATTGCTCCTGCCACATCCAGTTACCGATATCGAAGGTCATCCCGATGGGCATTTGCAATGCGTCGATCCGGGCGAAAAAGCGCGTGAAAGGCTCGATATGACCGCCTTGTGGCGTTTGGTCGTTTTCCACCAGCAGGTGCACGTCGTAGCGGGCCAGGCGATCGGCCAGCGCTGCGACATCGCTGTCTTCACTCAAGTGCCCAAGCGAGACCTTCAGCCACGCAGCGCCGCAGGCCGAGGCCCGTTGCAGGGTCGGTTCCAGTTCAGGGTTGGGCAGCTTCTGGCCTTCGAGCCACAGCTCCAGCGGCGCGGAGTACAGGCATTCCAGGCCCTGAGCACGAATGGCCTCGCCCAGGGCTGCAAGGTCTTCGCGGCCATTGAACAGCTCTTCGCGCAGTTCAATGCGGGTCACGCCGGCGTCCACCAGCAGCGGGATGAAATGGGCCTGGCCGCGCTCGCGTACAAGGTCGGCACCGTAGGCGCCCAGGCTGATGGCAACGGGGAATCGGTTCATTGTTATTGTCCTCTGAAACCGGTTTCATTTCTGTTCGAGCCAACGGGCTCGAAGAAAGTTCTTCAAACAAGCAGGGCAAAAGACCTGCGGTAAAAAAGAGATTCAGGCTCGCTGACGCGTCGAGCCGCGCACGATCAGTTGCGCCGGAAAGTCGTACAGCCGCGCCGCTTCCTGGTCACCGCGCAGACGATTGAGCAGGCACTCGAAAGCCGTCACGCCGATGTCATGGGTGGGTTGCGCCAGGGACGTGATGCCGCTGCCCACCAGCGGGTACCAGTCCAGTTCATCGAGGGCGATCAGGCCGACGTCATCGAACAGGTGGCAGCCCAACGCGTGCAACTGGCGCGTGCTGCTCAGCGTGGCGACGCCGTTGCCCGTGAATAGCGCCTTGGGGCCATGGCCGTTGTCGTCGAGAAAGGCGCGCAGATGCTCGCGCAGGGCTTCACCGGTTTCACTCACTTGACCGCGCATGCCTGCTCGCTGGGCAATGCCGGCCTTGAAGGCTTCGACGCGCTCGATGCGTGAGCTGGTGCCGTCCTGGGGTTCGGTGACCATGAGGATGTCGCGATAGCCCGCGCCTTGCAGGTGATCGAGGGCCTGGGTCACGGCGTCGATATTGTTGAGCCCGACCAGATCGCTGTCCAGTTGGTCGACCTTGCGATCCACCAGCACCATCGGCAATTCGCTGTGCAGTTCGCGCAGTTCATCCAGATGATGGCCCAGGGTGTTCACGATCAAGCCTTCGATGTTGTAGGAGCGCAACGCCGCCAGATGCAGGCGCTCCTGCTCGTCGTCACGATCGGTGTTGCACACCACAAGGCTGTAGCCGTGCTTGCGGCAGGCGGTTTCGACGCCGTGCATGACGGCAATGGAATAGGGGTTGCGGATGTCGGCCACCAGCATGCCGATCAGGCGGGTACGGCCGCGTTTCAGACCGCGGGCCATCTGGTTGGGGCGATAGCCGAGGGTTTCGATGGCGTGTTCAATGCGCCGGGCAATGGCCTCGGACAGCAACTGCCGGTCTTCGCCGATGAAACGCGAGACGCTGGCTTTGGAGACGCCGGCCATGTCGGCGACGTCGTTCATGGTGACGCGGGCACGCGCCGGGGGCTGAATACTGTTCATGGCCTGGACCTTATTGGATTTATCAGCAGGCTTTTTTGCGCAGAGCACGTGCGGCTCTGAAACCGGTTTCAGGAAACACCAGAC
>CAURWS010000310.1:0-5412 GCA_963528485.1 uncultured Pseudomonas sp.
GTTCCTGAGCACCCGGCTGGGCCTGAACCAGCAGGATGTCGGGCTGTTAATGGGCATCGCGGTGTTTCTCGCGACGCTGCTGGGGCTGTATGGCGGCTACATCATCGACCGGCTGGAAAAGCGCAAGCTGCTCATTCTGGCGATGCTCTCCAGTTCCATCGGTTTCACCTTGCTGACCTTCGCTCAGAACGTCTACCTGACCACCCTCACGCTGGTGATCACAGAAACCGCTTCTGCGCTGTTTCTCATCGGCTCCAAGGCGATCATCAGCGAGAACCTGCCCATCGGCCAGCGCGCCAAGGTTTTCTCGCTGCGCTATACCCTGACCAACATCGGCTACGCCACCGGCCCCATGCTCGGCGTGCTGATTGCCGGGCAACTGCCGTTGGCGCCGTTTCTGATCGCCAGCGCCATCGCCTTTGGCAGCCTGTTTTTGATGATCGGCATCCCGCCGACCGTGGCCGACGGCGACAACCAGCCGCGCAGTTTTCTCGACACCCTGGCCACGCTCAAGAGCGACCGCACGCTGATCCTGTTCACCGGCGGCAGCCTGCTCAGCACCATCGTGCATGGCCGTTACACGCTGTACCTCTCGCAGTTTCTGCTGGTCACTCACACCTCGGAACAAGCGTTGAAAATCCTCTCGGCGGTGCTGGCCTGCAACGCGATCACGGTGATCCTGATGCAATACCAGATCGGCCGCTTTCTCAAGCGCGAGCAACTGCCGTACTGGATCTGTCTGGGCACCGCGCTGTTCGCCATCGGCCTGTTCGGTTTCAGCTTCGCCCAGACGACGCCGGCCTGGTGCGCGGCGATGTTCGTGTTCACGCTGGGGGAGATGATCATTTACCCGGCCGAATACCTGTTCGTCGACACCATCGCCCCGGACCACCTGCGCGGCAGCTACCTCGGCGCGCAGAACCTGGCGGCCTTCGGTGGTGCGATGAGCCCGGTGATTTGTGGTTATTTATTGATCAACTCGCCTGCGCCAACGATGTTTTACGTGTTGGCGGGGCTCACGGCGGTGGGTGGCACGCTGTGCTTTTTGGCGGGGCGCACTGCCAAGCTTGCCCATCCAGACCTGCCGCTCTGACACCCTTCGGTCCCTGTAGGAGCGCGCTTGCCCGCGACGGCGGTGGGTCAGTCGATGGATGTGTCACAGGTACACCGCCATCGCGGGCAGGCGCGCTCCTACAGGTGGTGGCTGTTTGAATTTGTCACTTTTCAAATCCGCCACAAACAGGTGAGTATGTCCGGCCTAGTGCTGTCCTGACTTCTATCTCCCTGACGAAAAGGATATCGAGCAATGAACTACCGCATTCTTGGCCAATCCGGCCTCAAGGTTTCGACCCTGACCCTGGGCTCGATGATGTTTGGCGTGCAGACCGACACCGACGAATCGCTGCGCATCATCGACAAGGCCTGGGATGAAGGTGTGAATTTCATCGACACCGCCAACGTCTACAACGCCGGTCGCTCCGAAGAAATCGTCGGCGAAGCCATCGCCTCGCGCCGCAGCGAATGGGTGCTGGCGACCAAGGTCGGCAGCAGTTCGGGCAACACCGCGCCCAACACCAGCGGCCTGAACCGCAAGCACATCTTCAACGAGATCGAATCCAGCCTGCGTCGTCTGGACACCGATTACATCGACATCCATTACCTGCACAAGGAAGACCACAGCACCCCGCTGGAGGTAACGGTGTCGGCCATTGGCGATTTGATTCGAGAGGGCAAGATCCGCTATTGGGGCGTGTCCAACTTCCGCGGCTGGCGCATCGCTGAAGTGGTCAACGTCGCCGAGCGCCTGGGCGTCGACCGGCCTGTGATCAGCCAGCCGCTGTACAACATCGTCAACCGTCAGGCGGAGCTTGAGCAGATCACCGCCGCCAAGTTCTACGGTTTGGGTGTGGTGCCTTACAGCCCGTTGGCGCGCGGCGTGCTCAGCGGCAAATACGCCCCGGATGTCACCCCCGACAGCAGCACCCGCGCGGGGCGTCAGGACAAGCGCATTCTGGAAACCGAATGGCGTCAGGAGTCGCTGCACATCGCGCAGAAACTGCAGCAGTACACCAGGGACAAAGGCGTCGGGCTGGTGGAGTTCGCCATCGCCTGGGTGCTGAACAACCAGGCCGTCACCTCGGCCATCGTCGGCCCGCGCACCGAAGAGCAGTGGGACAGCTACACCAAGGCGCTGAGCGTGAAGATCACCGCCGAAGACGAAGCGTTCATCGATTCGCTGGTCACACCGGGGCACGCCTCGACGCCGGGGTTTAACGACGTGCAGCATTTTGTGACGGGTCGGTATCTCTAAGGCGCTGCGCTTTTGTGGGAGCCGGCTTGCTGGCGAATGCGGTGTATCGTCAGCAAGCCGGCTCCCACAGATTCAGCGTTGCAGGTCAAGGCTGCATTCACTCCCCCCAAGGCGCCGGATCCCCGAACAGCTGCCCTTGCACGCCTTGAATCCCCATCTCCCGCAGCACCACGAACTCCCCTTCTGTCTCCACCCGCTCGGCAATCAACGGCAGGTCAATGCTGTGAGCCGCGCGCTGGATCGCCTCGATGAACAGCCGCTTGTGCCGTTCCTGATCGATGGCGCGGATGTAGCTGCCTTCGATCTTTAGATATGCCAGGCCCAGGCTCGACAGGTTGCCGATCATGCTGAAGCGCCCGCCGAAATGCTGCAGCGCCAAGGAATAGCCCAACTCGTGCAATCGTCGCGTCAGGTCTTCGAGCCCCTGTTGATCCGGCACCTGCTCCTCACCGATTTCCAGAATCAGCCTCGGCGCCAGATGCCAATGGCGCCTGAGCAATTCCATCACCTCATTCAGCGCGCCCGCATCAGAAAGCGTTGCCGCCGACAGATTCAGCGCCAGCGTCTGGTCGTGCCGGGGCAGCTGCTCGAAGACCGTTTCCAGCATCACCACATCATGTCGCGCTGACCAGCCAAAGCGCTCGATCCATGGCAGAAAACGCCCGGCGGGCAGGGTTTGCGAGTCGTCGTCGATCACCCGCGACAGCACCTTGAAATGCAGCACGCGGCTGACGTCACTGGCTGCCATGACCGGCTGGAAGAACAGCTGAAAACGATGCTCGGTCAGGGCCTGATCCAGCAGTTCGTACCAGGCGTGGTGGTCGTCCTCCAGGCTCTCGACTGCGCTGTGCTCGATGCAATACCAGATGTTGTCGTGCTGGGTTTCAGCCTGAGAAAGCGCCTGATCGGCCAGCCCCAGCAGGGTCTGCGCCGAATCGCCGGGGCTGTACGGCGCCAAGCCTATATAAGCTGCCGGGCTGACATCGCAGACCCCGGTTCCACGCAGGCTGCTCAGTGCGGTTTCCAGCTCGTGGGCCAGTTGCAACGCTTCTTCCTTGACCAGCCCCGGCGCCAGCACGGCAAATTCGCCCCCTCGGATGCGGCTGATCAGGTGTCGCGCCTCGGCGTGATTGAAGCACTGACGCACCAGCACATCGCTGATCGCCACCAACAGCGCATCGGCTTTCTGGCTGCCCAGGCGCTCATTGAGTCCCGTCAGATCGTTAACCCTCAGCAGCAGCAGATACCCTGAGCGGGCATCCTCCACCTGGCTCACGTGTTCGTTCAGGCGCATGTCGAAATAACGCCGATTGGCCAGGCCCGTGAGGCTGTCTTCATAAGACTCGATGCGCAGTTTTTCAGTGCGCTCGGCCTGCTCCTGAAACAGCGCCTTGAGCTTGTCGACCATCTGGTTCATGGCCTGCACCACCCTGCGCAGTTCAGGCGTGGCAGGCAGTTGCGCCAGACTGAGGAACTCGCGACGGCCAATGGCCTGGGACTGCTCGACCATGTAATCCAGCGGCTTGAGTTGTCGGCGCAGCAACCAGGCGCCAAGCAGAACGCTGACGAACCCGCAGATCAGCAGCCAGCCCAGATTACCCAGCGCCGCTTGCCACAGCTTGCCGATGGCGAACATCGGGTGGCTGACCACCTCGACCCGCGCCGCCGGGCGCCAGCCGCGACTGACAATCGCGCTGGCCCCCGCGGGCTGCAGCGCGATGAGCTTGATGAACCAGTCCGGCGCGGTGGCGGCGGGCACGGCATTGCGTTCGACCATGACCTTGCCCGTGGCAGGGTTCACCACCCGAATGCGCGCGTAATAGCCGCTGTCGAAGATCGAGCTGACCATCAGGTCCATCATGGTCGGATCATCTACGGACGGCGTCAGCGACAGCGCCAACGCCGTGGCTGCGTCCTGGGCGTGGGAGCGCAATTGATTGACGTACTGATCGCGGGAGCTTTCCAGGCTGACCATGAAGCCGCCGCCGAAGGCGACGATCATGAACACACAGATGGCGATCAACAGCTGTTTGAACAGGGTCATGGGCGAATCCTTGTTCTGTGCGATGGATCAGGGCGTGTTGCCCTCGACCGGAAAACCTTCGGCTTTCATCTTGTTCAACACGTCCTGCCAGCGGGACAGCTGTTTGATATCCCCCGCAATGCTGGCGCTGCCGATGGTGGCGTCGGTGGCATCCGGCAGCCACACGCCCTCGCCGTTGAAGGCGTACACCGGCAGCAGGTCCTTGCGTGAATCGGCGGGGTCGAGGGTGTCGATCAGGCTGTCGAGCACCAGCGGCTCGCCATCGTTGTCCGGGTAATACGTCAGCACCATGTGCGCCCGCTCCGGGTTGAGCACCTTGACGTAGGTGATCAGCAGTTTTTCCGCCGGCATGCCGCGCTGCCTCAGGCTGAAATACTTGGCGATGGCAAAATCCTCACAATCGCCCGCCCCCCTCCACAGCGCCTCGACCGGGGTGGCCCAATAGTCATCGACGCGCCACAAATCGATGTCCTCGACGTAGCGCAGCTCCTGATTGAAGAACTGATTGACCCGCTGCAACAGCGCCAGATCGCTGGCCGGTTTGCGCTCGCTCAGCATCGCCCGCCACGCGTCGACCCGATGTCGCCCGTCGGTCGATGGGCCGTACAGCGACGAGGCCCGCCGGTTGATCAGGGAAAAGTCCCAATCGGCATTCGCCAGACTCGCCAGCACGACGCCCATCAGCAGAACCTGACAGAACAAGCGTGCAAGCCGGTCAAAAGCGAAACGGGTCGCCAATGCGGTCAGTCCATGGGTCGACCAGAGGTACTCGCTGACGAGCCTCCAACCGAGGAAAATAATGGCATCTGGCGATCATTGGCTTGCGAATCAACGACTTCTGTCGCCTGCCCGTGTGATCTTTGATATGCCTCGTCCAGGCGACCGTTTTCCGACGCCTCGTGTCGATCCAAGGATAGAACACCGTACGCACATGAACGCCATAAAGCCTTGTAGAATGCGCCCCGTCGTCGTCGAATCAGAGATGTTTCAAAGTTTGACAAGGCCGACGACGGCCTCTAGTGTTCACCTTGGATCCAAAATCTGGTCAGCGAAGAAG
>CAURWS010000311.1:0-5410 GCA_963528485.1 uncultured Pseudomonas sp.
GGACAAAGGCAAGAAGTGGGACAAGAACGGCAAACGGCCGGATTTTGAACCGCGTACGCCACGAACTCCGGCGACGGTCGAGCCGCCGACGCTGACAGCCCTCAGGACACTGCTGCACCATCCTGACCTGTCGCAGAAAGTGGAAGATACCAGCCACTTCGCGGCCGAAGACAACGTTTACTCGCAATTGCTGGTCGCGCTGCTTGAGGCGCTGCAAAAGAATCCGAAGCTGCGGTCGCTGCAACTGATCGCCCGCTGGCACGGAACCGATCAGGGACGATTATTACGACAACTGGCGGAAAAGGAATGGCTGATCTCGGCCGATAACCTTGAACAACAGTTTTTCGACACTATAACTAGCTTGTCCGCCCGCCAACGCGAGCGAAGCCTGGATCAATTGATCAGGAAGGAACGGCAGACCGGGCTGAGTGCTGAGGAAAAAGTTCAGTTGCTCAACCTGTTAAATCGCAAAGTTCCTGCACAAACCCCGACCTCAACTGGCGCGTGAGGTCCTAGCTCGGGTATAATCCTCGGCTTGTTTTTTGCCCGCCAAGACCTTCAGTGGATAGGGTGTTATGTCCGGAAAAGCGCAACAGCAGTCTCGTATCATTGAGTTGATCAAACTGGGCCGTGAGCAGAAGTATCTGACTTACGCCGAGGTCAACGACCACCTGCCCGAGGATATTTCAGATCCGGAGCAGGTGGAAGACATCATCCGCATGATTAACGACATGGGGATCCCCGTACACGAGAGTGCTCCGGATGCGGACGCCCTTATGCTGGCCGACGCCGATACCGACGAGGCCGCTGCGGAAGAAGCAGCGGCAGCGCTGGCAGCGGTGGAGACCGACATAGGTCGCACCACTGACCCTGTGCGCATGTATATGCGCGAAATGGGTACGGTCGAGCTGCTCACTCGTGAAGGCGAAATCGAAATCGCCAAACGCATCGAGGAAGGCATCCGCGAAGTGATGAGCGCTATCGCTCACTTCCCGGGTACCGTGGAGCACATTCTCTCCGAATACGATCGCGTCACCAGCGAAGGCGGTCGCCTGTCCGACGTCCTGAGCGGTTACATCGACCCGGACGACGGCATTGCGCCGCCGGCCGAAGCGCCGATTCCTGTCGATCAGAAAGCCGCGAAAGCTGAAGACGCCGACGATGACGACGAAGAGTCCGCCGACGGAGATGACGAGGAAGAGGCCGAAAGCGGTCCGGACCCGGTCATCGCTGCTCAGCGCTTCGGTGCCGTTTCCGATCAGATGGCGATCACGCTCAAGGCTCTGAAAAAACACGGTCGTGGCAGCAAGCAGGCTGACGCCGAGCTCCTGGCTCTGGCCGAGCTGTTCATGCCGATCAAGCTGGTGCCCAAGCAGTTCGAAGGCCTGGTTGAACGCGTTCGCAGCGCGCTTGAGCGTCTGCGTGCACAAGAACGCGCCATCATGCAGCTGTGTGTGCGTGATGCCCGCATGCCGCGTGCCGACTTCCTGCGCCAGTTCCCGGGCAACGAAGTTGATCAGAGCTGGACCGACGCACTGGCCAAAGGCAAGAGCAAATACGCCGAAGCCATTGGTCGTCTGCAGGCCGACATTCAGCGTTGCCAGCAGAAGCTGACCGCGCTGGAAGAAGAAACCGGCCTGACCGTGCTGGAAATCAAGGACATCAACCGTCGCATGTCGATCGGTGAGGCCAAGGCCCGCCGCGCGAAGAAAGAGATGGTTGAAGCCAACCTGCGTCTGGTGATCTCGATCGCCAAGAAGTACACCAACCGCGGCCTGCAGTTCCTGGACCTGATCCAGGAAGGCAATATCGGTTTGATGAAAGCAGTAGATAAGTTCGAATACCGTCGTGGTTACAAGTTCTCGACTTATGCCACCTGGTGGATCCGTCAGGCGATCACTCGCTCGATCGCCGACCAGGCCCGCACCATCCGTATTCCGGTGCACATGATCGAGACGATCAACAAGCTCAACCGCATTTCCCGCCAGATGCTGCAGGAAATGGGTCGTGAACCGACGCCGGAAGAGCTGGGCGAACGCATGGAAATGCCTGAGGACAAGATCCGCAAGGTATTGAAGATCGCTAAAGAGCCGATCTCCATGGAAACCCCGATCGGTGACGACGAAGATTCGCACCTGGGTGACTTCATCGAAGACTCGACCATGCAGTCGCCAATCGATGTCGCCACCGTTGAAAGCCTGAAAGAAGCGACCCGCGAAGTCCTCTCCGGCCTGACCGCCAGAGAAGCCAAGGTCCTGCGCATGCGTTTCGGCATTGACATGAATACCGACCACACCCTTGAGGAAGTCGGTAAGCAGTTCGATGTAACCCGTGAACGTATTCGTCAGATCGAGGCCAAAGCGCTGCGCAAGCTGCGTCACCCGACCCGAAGCGAACACCTGCGTTCGTTCCTGGACGAGTAAGCGGTTAGCGTCATCACAAAACCCCCGGCCATGCCGGGGGTTTTGCGTTTAAAAGGAATACGTTTTCGCCACTGTGCCACCTGCCCTCAGCCAGCTACACTCGACTCATTCTCTACACTGAAGCGACTGAGGCTGCCATGTTTTGGATGCCGGCCATTGTTTTCTTGTGCTTGACGGGATCGACCATGGCCGACGCTGAGGTCCCTCCCCAAGGGGCCCCTACCTGGCAGGGTATGCGCAGGGAATCACTGCAGAGTACGGATGCTTCATCGCCCGACATCGAACGCGTGAGCGAGACCCGCCTTTACCCGGATATCGCCGGCGATCAGCTTTCGAGCCTCGACGGGCGCCTGCATGAAACACTGGCGTACGCCGATCTGCCGCAAGGCACCGCCGATCCGTCCCCTTCACCAGCGCTCCATTCCGATACCGGAAAATTCTGGCAGGACTTCCTGCTGTACGGCCTTCCGGGCCTGCTGTTGCTGTCGACGATTCTGGCGGTCGTCGTGCGCATCAATCGCCGCCTCAGCTCGGAAATTTCCCGGCGCGTCGCGCTGGAACAAGAGCTTCGCAGCAGCGAGTACCACTACCGCGGCATGATCGAGAGCCTGTCGGCCATCGCCTGGGAAGCCAATACTCAAGATTATTCCTACAACTACGTCTCCCCTCACGCCGAGAACCTGCTCGGCTATCCACTGCACCAATGGCGTCGGTCCGGCTTCTGGCGCAGCATCGTGCACCCCGACGACCTCGCCAGTGCGCAGGCCTATTGCGACGAGCAAACCACGCTGGGCAAGGATCACAGCCTCGATTACCGGGTGATCCATGCCAATGGCCAGGTGCTTTGGGTGCGAGACATCGTCAGCCTGATCAGCTACGGCCACGAACCGGTCATGCGCGGATTGATGATCGACATCACCGAAGCCAAGCAAACCGAAGAAGCCCTGCGCCTGTCCGAAGGCAAATTCGCTTCGGTGTTCGCCCAATGCCCCGACATCCTGGTCATCGCCCGCCTCTCCGATGGCTGCTTTCTCGAGGCGAACCGGGCGTTTGTCGAGCAAATCGGCCTCAGCGCCAGCGACATCATTGGCAAAACCCCGACAGAGATGAACATCTGGGGCATCCCGAACATCGGCTCCAGCCTGCTGCAGCGCCTGCAAAAAGGCAGCATTCGCAACCTGGAAATGCCGTTTCGCCGCAGCAACGGTCAGACGTTTACCGGTTTGCTGTCAGCCGAACCTTTCGATCTGGACTCAACGCCCGCCGTGGTCGTGGTCGTGCGTGACATCACGCCGCTCAAGGAAGCCCAGCAGCAGCTGCAGCTGTCCGAAGAAAAATTCGCCAAGGCCTTCCACTCCTCCCCCGACGGCATGCTGATCTCAAGACAGAGCGACGGGCTGCTGGTGGAAATCAACGACGGCTTCAGCCGCATCACCGGTTATCACAGCTCGCTGTCGCTGGACCGCACGACGCTGGACCTGGGCATCTGGGTCGACCTCAACGAGCGCCAGCAATTGCTGGAGCAGCTCGCCCGCGATGGCTTCGTCAAAGACTTCACCAGCCACATCCGGCGCAGGGATGGTCAGATTCGGCTGTGCGAAATTTCCTCGCGCCCACTGCCCATCGGTGGCGAAGACTGCATGCTGACCATCGCCCGGGACATCACCGAGCGCCATCAGATGCAGGAAAAACTGCAACTGGCCGCCACCGTTTTCGAGAGCACGGCCGAAGGCGTGTTGATCACCGACACACGCCAGCGCATCAATGCCGTCAACCGCGCGTTCAGTGAAATCACCGGTTACAGCGAAAGCGAAGCGATCGGCGAAACCCCGCGCCTGCTCGCATCAGGGCTGCACGACAGCGCCTTCTACGCGGCCATGTGGTACCAGCTCACCGCCGAAGGCCACTGGCAAGGCGAGATCAGCAACCGGCGCAAGAATGGTGAGATCTACCCCAGCTGGCTGACCATCAGCGCAGTACGCAACCGCGACAAATTCATCACCCATTTCGTCGCCGTGTTCGCCGACATTTCCAGCCTCAAGCAGGCTCAGGCGCGACTGGACTACCAGGCCCACCACGATCCGCTCACCGGCCTGCCCAACCGCACGCTGTTCGAGAGCCGTCTGCACGCCGCCCTGGTGCACAGCAAGGAAGCCCACAGCCTGGGCGCGGTGCTGTTCCTCGACCTTGACCGCTTCAAGCACATCAACGACAGCCTCGGGCATCCGGTGGGCGATTTGCTGCTCAAGGGCATCGCCCAGCGCCTGAAGGAAAACCTGCGCGACATCGACACCGTCGCGCGCCTGGGCGGCGACGAGTTCATCGTCCTGCTGCCGGGTCTGCAAACCGAGCACGATGCCGAGGCCATCGCCACCAAGCTGCTGAACAGCTTTTCCGCGCCATTCCAGGCCGGTGAGCACGAGTTCTTCATCAGCACCAGCATCGGCACCGCGCTGTTTCCCACCGACGGCGCCGATGTCGCGACGCTCATCAAGAACGCCGACGCGGCGATGTATCGCTCCAAGGCCAAGGGCCGCAACCGCGTAGAGAGCTACACCCGCGACCTCACCGCCCAGGCCAGCGAGCGCATTGCGCTGGAGCACGAACTGCGCAGGGCCATCGAACGCAACGAGTTCACGCTTTCCTACCAGCCAAAGGTCAGTCTTCTGACACAGAGACTGGTCGGAGCCGAGGCGCTGATTCGCTGGACCCACCCCACCTTCGGAGAAGTCCCACCCGAGCGCTTCATTGCGCTGGCAGAAGAAAACGGCATGATCCTGCAGATCGGCGAATGGGTGCTGGAACAGGCCTGCCAGCAGCTCTACGAGTGGAATCAGTCATACGACGTATTTGGCTCCCTCTCGGTGAACCTCGCAGGCGCACAGCTGCGTCAGCCCAACCTGGTCAACCGCATCGAACAGCTGCTCAATCAATACCAATTGCAACCGGGTTGCCTGCAGCTGGAGATCACCGAAAATTTCATCATG
>CAURWS010000312.1:0-5406 GCA_963528485.1 uncultured Pseudomonas sp.
CGGGTGCTGCCGGTGGCGCTGATCAGGGCCACGCGCTCGTCGTCCACCAGTGCTTCACCGGCGTCGCGACCACCGATCACGCACTGCGCGAGGTACTGCGGTGCGTCAGCGAATTCTGCGGCGACGCGGTCAAACAGCGCCTGGCAAGCCAGCGCAGTGAGCGGGGTCTTTTCTGACGGTTTCCAGATCACCGAGTTACCGCAGACCAGCGCCAGCGCAGTGTTCCACGACCAGACCGCGACCGGGAAGTTGAACGCGCTGATCACGCCCACAACGCCCAGCGGGTGCCAGGTTTCCCGCATGTGGTGGCCAGGACGCTCGGAGGCGATGGTCAGGCCGTAGATCTGACGGGACAAACCGACCGCGAAGTCGCAGATATCGATCATTTCCTGTACTTCACCCAAGCCTTCCTGAGTGATCTTGCCCGCTTCCCAGGAGACCAGCTCGCCGAGGTCAGCCTTGTGCTTGCGCAGGGCCTCACCGAACAGTCGCACCAGCTCGCCACGACGCGGGGCAGGCACTTTGCGCCAGGCTTCAAACGCGTGCTCGGCGCGGGTGATGCGCTGCTCGACTTGGGCTGCGCCTTCCCAGCTCACCGAGGCGACCTGGCTGCCATCGATCGGCGTATGAACAGGCTTGTCGCCCTTCTGGTAAAGAGCAGGGTCGACACCGAGGCGGGTAAGCAGGTCGTTGAGCATGATTTCTCCTGAGTTCTGGTGAATCGTAAACACGAAAGCGGAATGCTGGACTGAGGCCAAGCATTGAGTGATAGCGTCAGCCTTTAGTAATAGCTGGACTGAAGCCCGCCAACAAACGACGATTAAGCGAGATATCATTCCGTTTTTTCATGCTGATGCCGAGCACGCCTGAATATGCTGAACAGACGCCATCTGCCGTCCATCACCGCGCTGCAATGTTTTGAAGCGGTGACTCGCCACCTGAGTTTCACCCGCGCCGCCGAGGAGCTGAACCTGACCCAAAGTGCGGTCAGCAAACAGGTCGCGCAGCTCGAAGAACTGGTGCAACACTTGCTGTTCAGACGCGTGCGTCGTCGTCTGCAACTGACGCCCGCCGGGGCGTTGTACCTGGCGGAGGTCCGAAAAGTCCTCACGCAGATGGAGATGTCGACGCATTTCCTGCGTTCCTACGGCGGAGAGACTGAAGTCCTGCGCGTCTCCACGCCTTCGACCTTCGGCGCGCGCTGGCTGGTCCCACGCCTGAAAGGCTGGCGTCTGCGTCATCCGCACATTCATCTGGATCTGGTGAACGAGCAGGAAAGCGACGACCTGGCCCAGAGCCGCTGCGACATGTCGTTCTATTTCGGCCAGGGCGCGCGTCCCGGCGCAGAAAGCGTGAGGTTGTTTGGCGAAGAACTGGTGCCGGTCTGCTCACCGGGGAGCCTGCCTGATAAACCCTTTACCGATCCGACGCAGCTCGCTGATCTGGTCCTGCTGCAAAACGCCCATCGTCCGCAGGGCTGGCACGAGTGGTTCGAAAGCCAGGGCTACCAGACCGAACACAGCTACCACGGCCCGCGCTTCGAGACGTTCTACATGTGCATTCGCGCAGCGCAGGTGGGTTGTGGCGTGGCGCTGTTGCCGAGGTTTCTGGTGGACGAGGAGCTGGCCGACGGCAAGCTGGTCATTCCCTGGCCTCATGCATTGCCCAGTCACGACGCCTATTACCTGGCCTACCCGGAACACGCAGCCGAGGTGCCGAAGATCCGGGTATTCGTGGAATGGATGCTGGAGCAGCTGGATCAGCCGACGCCTCAGTGAAGGTTCAAAATCACCCCTCCAATTGAAAGGCCGCGCTATCCGCCGCTGAAACATTTCTGCCCCAACCCCACAACGACTGGCATTATGTCGCTCATCGTCAATAACAAACCGGACGTAGTGGCATGGAGCCAATACCAGGCGCTACCGCAAGGTTGTATGCGACACCCACTTGATTTCATGGGCCGCAAATGTGGCGGCCTCTGCTGGCTGGAGCGACACAATGAGTGAGAGCGCTTTCGCAGATCGCATCGTTCAGAACCTGCTCGATACCGACCTCTACAAGCTGAGCATGATGCAGGCTGTGCTGCACAACTACCCCAACGTCGACGTTGAATGGGAGTTCCGCTGCCGCAACAGCGAAGACCTGCGGCCGTACCTGATGGAAATCCGCCATCAGATCGAGCAGCTGTGTGACCTGTCCCTGAGCGTCGAGGAAACCGGTTTTCTCGAACGCATCAGCTTCATGAAGCCTGATTTTCTGCGCTTCCTCGGCCTGTTCCGCTTCAACCTGCGCTACGTGCAGACCAGCATCGAAAACGACGAGTTGTGCATTCGCCTGTCAGGCCCATGGCTGCACGTGATCCTCTTCGAAGTGCCAATCCTGGCCATCGTCAGCGAAGTGCGAAACCGCTACCGCACCCCCGAAACACTGCTCGTTCAAGCCCGCGATCAGCTGTATCGCAAGTTCGACTGGCTGACCTCCACGGCCACGCCGGACGAGCTGGCGGAGTTGAAAGTCGCCGATTTCGGCACCCGTCGGCGCTTCTCGTATGCCGTGCAGGAAGACGTGGTCTCGGTCCTGAAAAAGGACTTCCCCGGCCAGTTCGTCGGCACCAGCAACGTGCACCTGGCGCGCAAATTCGACCTCAAGCCCCTCGGCACCATGGCCCACGAATGGATCATGGCGCACCAGCAACTGGGCCCTCGGCTGATCGACAGCCAGATCGCCGCCCTCGATTGCTGGGTCCGCGAATACCGCGGCCTGCTGGGCATCGCGCTGACCGACTGCATTACCACCGATGCCTTCCTCAACGATTTCGACCTGTTCTTCGCCAAGCTCTTCGACGGCCTGCGCCATGACTCGGGCGACCCTGTGCAGTGGGCCGAAAAATGCATCCTGCATTACCAGAAGCTGGGCATCGACCCGATGAGCAAGACGCTGGTGTTCTCCGATGGCCTGAACCTGCCCAAGGCGCTGGAAATATTCCGGGCCCTGCGCGGTCGGATCAACGTCAGCTTCGGCATCGGCACCAACCTCACCGCCGATGTGCCGGGGGTGCAGCCGATGAGCATCGTGCTGAAAATGACCGCCTGCGCCGGCCAGCCTGTCGCGAAGATTTCCGACGAGCCTGGCAAGACCCAGTGCAAGGACCCGGAATTCGTGTCCTACCTGCGTCACGTATTCAAGGTGCCAGCCTGACTCGAGCACCGCTTACACCCTTTTTTCATGCCTCTTTTTCTTCTTCATAAGGAGTCAATCATGCAAGCCGTACAGCTCGAGATCGCCAAGGAGCTCAAGGTTCAGGCCCCCTTCGCCAACCAGGGCGAGCTTGAAACCGAGGTCGCGCGCCGAATCCAGTTCATCAAGGACTGCCTGCAGAACGCCCGCATGAAGGTGCTGGTGCTGGGCATCAGCGGCGGCGTCGACTCGCTCACCGCAGGCCTGATGGCCCAGCGCGCCGTGCGCGAACTGCGCGAAAGCACCGGCGACAACGCCTACCAGTTCATCGCCGTGCGCCTGCCGTACCACATCCAGCACGACGAACACGAAGCCACCGCCTCGGTGGATTTCATCGCCCCGGACGAGCGCCACACCGTGGACATCGCGCCGTCGGTCAAGGCGCTGGTCGAGCAGGTGAAAGCCTTCGAAGGCCAGACCGATGCGGCGGTGGATTTCGTCAAAGGCAACGTCAAGGCGCGCACGCGCATGGTCGCGCAGTACACCATCGCCGGTGTTCGAGGCGGTCTGGTGATCGGTACTGACCATGCGGCGGAAGCGGTGATGGGCTTCTTCACCAAGTTCGGCGACGGCGCCTGCGACCTCGCGCCGCTGAGCGGTCTGGTGAAGAATCAGGTCCGCGCGATTGCTCGCAGCTTTGGTGCGCCAGAGAATCTGGTCGAGAAAATTCCGACTGCTGACCTCGAAGACCTGGTACCGGGCAAACCCGACGAAGCCTCCCACGGCGTGACCTACGCCGAGATCGACGCCTTCCTGCATGGCCAGCCGCTGCGTCAGGAAGCGTTCGACATCATCGTCAACACGTACCGCAAGACCCAGCACAAGCGCGATCTGCCTTACGCGCCTTAAAAGCAGCGTCCAGTGGCAAGCTTCAAGCGGCAAGACGCGCAAGGCTTCAATCTTGTGGCTTGCCGCTTATAGCTCGCAGCAGAGTCGCAGCGCAGCATTCGAAAACGGAATGAACCCGTCGTTTTTTTTCGCTTGTCCCCCCAGGCCATCGAGGCTTACATAGCATCCTGACTTTCTCGCTCAGAGACGCTACCCATGACCACTTTCCAAGGCCTGTTCTCCCTCGTTGCTTCAACCGTCGGCCAGCCTGCTGCAGACTGGCTCAAACACCGCGTGGATGTCCCACAAGCGCTGCAGGATTTCTCCTGGTCGGACGATACGGTTCATCGCGTGTGGCTGGCCGAAGCCCTGAACCTTTGCCTGTTCCACAAGCTGGTGGAAGCGGTGCCCGATGGCCTGCGTTATGTCGATGAGCAGTTCGAGAGCGGGCGCAAGGTGGTGTTCGATCACGGCGCGATTCGTACGGTCGACTGGATTGAAAATGGCGAGCTGCCACGGGGCCGTCTGGCGTTCTCGCGCCTGCTGGAGCCGCTGGGTTTCACTGATGTGCGTACCTACCCGCTGACCAAACTGAACATGACCGGCTGGGGTTATCGGCAGATGGACCTGCCCGAAGACATCGCGCAGTTCTTCGTCTCCGAGCTGCATCCGGGGCGTCTGAGCCAGGCGTTCCAGAGCGCTGTCAGCCGCGTCGTGGCGTCGAGCCGTGATCCGCTGAGCGCTGAAGACCTGAGCATCCTCAAGCGCCTGCAAACCACCCGTCATTGCAGCCTCGAAGAAGCCACGCGGCTGCTGCCGGGCCTGTACCGCGCCTTTGGTCGCCAGCATGGCGTGGTACAGGAAGCCGACTACCGCCAGCTGCTCAGCGAGAGCGCCGAAATGGCGTGGATTTCAACGGAGGGCAACAGCTTCAACCACCTGACCGACCGGGTCGAAAACCTGGAAGCCACGGTTCAAGAGCAGATTCGCCGCGAACGGCCGATGAAGGACAGCATCGAGGTGTCGGGGTCGGGCCGCGTGATGCAAACGGCCTACAAGGCCTGCACCGTGAGCCGCGAGTTGCTGGACGCCAATGGTGTGGCCAGGACGCATCAGGTGCCGGGGTCGTTCGTGGAGTTCATTCAGCGCAAGATCGACCCGGATTCCGGTAGGCTCGATCTGAATTTCGACAGCAGCAATGCCCAGGGCATTTTCAAGATGACGGCGTCTTGAGGGTATAGCGCAATACCTGTGGGAGCCGGCTTGCTGGCGAAAGCGTCAGTTCAGCGATATAAATAACAACATACACAAAGCTTCGCCAGCAAGCCGGCTCCCACCAAA
>CAURWS010000313.1:0-5388 GCA_963528485.1 uncultured Pseudomonas sp.
CGATAATGCAGTCGCCGAGCTTGGTCAGCATGTTCTTGGACACGCCTTCGGCAGGAAAGAAATCAATGACACCTTTCCCCAGTGGCGCCTGCTGCAATGCGATGCAGACACTCCGTTCGGCGGTGGGCTGTGAGGCGTAGCGAAAGATGTACATCCCCGGCTCAAGCAAAGTGACGCGGGACGTAATCTTCAAGCCATCTAATGTTTGCGACTGCACTCAATAAGCTTCCTTCTTATCCCGAGCTCACATCGACTGATGAAATCAACTGGTCCATCAATCTCGCTAGGTAACTGCACAACTTAGTGGCGCACTGGTGGCATCTGCCAATGGCCGGAGATTAATGGATCCATCAGAAATGTCAATTCACCTTGTAGGATTATGCCGCAAATGAAGTGAGATTTCTGGTTGGCATAGTGATCTGGATTCACTCGTTTGTGGGCGCCGTTGGTCAGGAAATGAGCTTTGGTCTTTCTCCGCTTCGGCGAGGACGTCGCCTCGGTGGACCATAGCTCGTTTCCGTCCACTGTCGAGACGCCAGATAACCTCAAGGTCGCGGCAGCTTTGGGCTGTAGCGAGACAGGGTGGGGTTTCTGAGGGGGCATATCTTAGCCGCTCTAGCCTGCGGGTTGCTGTCGGAAGGGGCTCGAAATTTTGGTGGCGGCGGTGTCGTTTGTGTAGGAAATCTGATTGCCGATGAGCGAATTTTCGCATTCAGCACAATGGTGATAAATCGCGGCCTCGTCCCTCTATCCGTCGGGGCGGAATGCGCATTTTTGAGCGCGAAAGGTTGGCGAAAGGTGGGCGTGCATATCGCAGGAACGGCCTGTTATTCCATTATCCAGGTGTCTTATTACTGTAAGTGTTAGATAGTGGCAATTTGCTTTGTACCTGTCGTCTCCTGAAACGAAAGTGCATTGAACTTTTCAACTCAATTATGGTTCAGCGAGTTTCAGGCTTTGCTCCGCTGTCTCCGTGTTATTAAATAAAGTTTCATGAAATCTGCCGGACGGCCCCTCATTTGATGGCCTTTTAATGCTGTTCGGAGTGATCGCCGATGGTACACTCGTGCGCTTTCGCAGCCCCTCTCAAGTAATGGATAGCATGAGTCGCTCACACGAAAACAATTTGAAGGCTGCTCTCAGGGCATGTCGAAGCAGCTTCCTCTCGGTCGGTTTTTTCAGCTTGTTTGTCAACACGCTGATGCTGGTGCCGACCTTCTATATGATTCAGATTTCCGGTCGGGTCGTTCCCAGCGCCAGTACTTCTACCCTGATCATGCTGACGCTGATCCTGACGGTTCTGATGGTGACCTTGGGTTCTCTGGAGTGGGTACGGTCCCGGATCATGGTCCGGATCAGCAACCGCCTGGATGTACTGCTCAGTCGTGACGTTTACCGGGCCAGCTTCAAGAGGGCGCTGACCAGCGGTGGCATGGACGCTTCTGCCCAGTCCCTGAATGACCTCACGTCGCTGCGGCAGTTCTTGACCGGCAGTGGGCTGTTCGCGCTGTTCGATGCCC
The DNA here is from genome assembly GCA_963528485.1 of uncultured Pseudomonas sp. Lineage (GTDB taxonomy): Bacteria > Pseudomonadota > Gammaproteobacteria > Pseudomonadales > Pseudomonadaceae > Aquipseudomonas. Next base: position 1,521 of record CAURWS010000313.1, read on the forward strand.
CCTGGCTGCCGATTTACACGGCGGTGATGTTCCTCTTTCACCCATGGTTTGGCTGGATGACCGTAGGTTCTGCGGTCGTGCTGGTTGCGCTGGCTTACCTGAACCATCGCTACACCAGTAATTCGTTGGCCGAGGCGAACAAGCAGAGCATCACGGCAAACCTGCAGACCACCAAGACATTGCGTAACGCCGAAGTGATCGAGTCGATGGGCATGCTCGACACGCTCATGGGCCGCTGGGCGACCCGTCAGCGGCGAGTGCTGGTCTTGCAGTCGGCGGCCAGTGATCAGGGCGGAGTCGTTTCCTCGATCTCCAAGACCTTTCGTAACTGGGCGCAGTCGATGATGCTGGCGGCGGGGGCCTATCTGGTCATTACCCATGAGATCAACCCCGGTCTGATGATGGCCGGCTCTTTGCTGCTTGGCCGTGCGCTTTCACCTATCGACCAGATGATCGGCAGTTGGAAAGGCTTTGTCGCGGCCCGTATGCAATACCAGCGTCTGAACGACACGCTGGACAAGCTCAACGCTGAGCCTGAGCGCATGTCGCTGCCAGCGCCCGAAGGCCACGTTCAGGTCGAAAACCTGATTGTTGCGCCTCCTGGCGCCAAGGCCCCCGTCATTCGCAGCATCAGTTTCGTGACGCCGGCAGGTAGCATCGTCGGGATCGTCGGCCCCAGTGCGGCGGGTAAATCGACCCTGGCTCGGGCGCTGCTCGGAATCTGGCCACCTCAACACGGCACGGTCCGCCTGGATGGCGCGGACATCAGCGCCTGGGACAAGCGCGAGTTGGGCCCGCATTTGGGCTATCTGCCTCAGGACATTGAACTGTTTGAGGGCAGCATCAGTGACAACATTGCTCGCTTCACCAAGATCGATCCGGAAAAGGTCGTTCTGGCGGCCCGCATCGCTGGCGTCCACGAGCTGATCCTGCAGCTGCCTGACGGCTATGACACGGTCATCGGCAGCGAAGGTGTCAATCTCTCCGGTGGCCAGCGTCAGCGTATCGGCCTGGCGCGGGCGGTGTATGGCAGCCCACGTCTTATCGTGCTCGACGAACCCAACTCCAACCTGGATGAGGTCGGCGAGCGCGCGTTGGGTGTCGCCCTGCAAAAAATCAAGGAAACCGGAGCCACGGTGTTCATCATCTCTCACCGTCCCAACATCCTGTCGCGTCTGGACCGGATCATGGTCCTCAATGCGGGCGTGCTCACCATGTACGGCGCGCGGGATCAGGTCATTGCCGAGTTGGCCAAGCAGCAGGCCAAGGCTCAAGCGCAGGCCACCGGGCAGGCTCAGCCTAGGGTTGCCCCGACGGCCTCCAGCGAAGTACAGCCAAGCGCTTGAAAGGAATTCATGAATGTCCAGTAATGCGGTGACCTTGCTCGAAGAGCACTCTGTCGATATGCCTACCTCCGACCGCGGGATACGTCGGATCGGGATGACCATTGTCCTGGTGACATTTGGTCTGTTTGGAACCTGGGCAGCCTTTGCCCCACTCGGGAATGCCGTGTACGGCTCTGGCATCGTGACCGTCCAGAGCTACCGTAAGACCGTTCAGCATCTTGAAGGCGGCATCGTCAAGGAGCTGCTGGCCCGTGATGGGGATACGGTTCGCAAGGGCGATCCGTTGATCGTGCTCGATGACGCTCAGCTGAGTTCCGAATACGAGTCCACGCGCAACCAGTTGATCACCGCTCAAGCCAAGGAAGCGCGGCTCAAGGCGGAGCGTGACGATCTTGCGGCGGTCCCGCCGATTGTCATCAAGGGCGATGAAAGTGATCGTGCGCGCGAGGCGATTGCCGGTGAGGCGCAGGTGTTCAAGGCGCGCAAGATTGCCCGTCTGGGCGAGATTTCGGTTCAGCAGGAGCGCATCGGGCAGCTGAAGCAGCAGATCGCGGGCCTCAACGACATGATCGGGACCAAGGTGAGCCTGGAGAAGTCCTACGTCGGGGAGATCACCGAACTCAAGGATCTGTTGCGTCAGGGCTTCGTCGACAAGCAGCGTCTGCTCGAGCAGGAGCGCAAGCTGGACATGCTCAAGTCAGAGGTCGCCGATCACCAGTCGACCATCACCAAGACCCGCCTGCAGATCAACGAAACCGAGTTGCAGATCGTTCAGCTGAATCAGAAATTCAGCTCCGACGTCGCCAAGGATCTGAGCGACGTCCAGGCTCAGGTGTTTGACCTGCAGGAGAAAGCCACGGCGCTCAAGGATCGCCTGTCTCGCATTGTCATCCGTGCTCCCGAGGATGGCATGGTGCTGGACATGAAGGTCCACACCATCGGCGGCGTCGTCAGCGCGGGGACGCCGCTGCTGGACATCGTGCCGGAGTCCTCTGAGCTGGTGGTCGAAGCCCACGTCGGCACAAACGACATCGACCGCATCACCGTTGGCAAGAAGACCGACATTCGCTTCAGCGCGTTCAACAGTGCGACCACGCCCGTCATCGAAGGCGAGGTCACGCGCATCTCGGCGGACCGACTCACTGACGAGAAGTCGGGCGAGGGGTATTACCTGGTTCGTGTAAAGCTGACCGAAGAAGGCAGGAAGCGGCTGGCTGATCGCAAATTGCAGCCAGGCATGCCGGCCGAAGTGCTGATCAACGCGGGCAACCGCACCATGCTGCAGTATCTGCTCAAGCCTGCGCATAACATGTTCGCCAAATCGATGATCGAGGAATGACAGCAGTGCGTCTTATCCCCGGTCTGCTCCTGGGCCTGTTGGCTCTGGACGTTCAAGCGGCTCAGCCCGTCGCTCCGCAACAGGTTCATGCTTCGACCTATGCGCTCGATCTGATGGCGCTCTACAAGGAATCGCGTCTTGAAGACCCACGCATTCTTTCTGCCTACGCGCGGGCTCGCTCCGCCAAGCAGCAGGAGCGCGAGGCGTTTGGCAACCTGTTGCCCCAAGTCACGGCGAACAGCAATTTCAACCGTATCTTGCGCAAGGACGATGCCTCGCGCGAGATTTACGACAACAAAAGCTATTCCCTGAACCTGACCCAGTTCATCTACAACAAGGAAGCGTGGGAGCGGTATCAGAAGGCCAAGAGCGTCACGCTGCAAAAAAGCTCTCAGTCCGAGGACTCCCAGGCTGAAGCGACAGTGGATCTGGCCAAGCGATACTTCGCGGCGCTGGCGGCAGACGATGCACTCGAGCTGGTCGTGGCCGAGCGCCGTACCACTCAGGGCAGTCTTGATCGCGTGAATGCCATGTACGCCAAGCAAATGGCCAAGATCACTGACATGCTGGACCTCAAGGCTCGCGTCGACTCCCTTGTCGCCCAGGAAGTGGAGGCGCGCAATCAGGTGCGTCTGACGCGCGAAGCCCTGTCGGAAATAGTCGGGCGCCCAATCAATGAGCGCCTGAGCCGTATCCGCAACGATATCGCCCTGGAAGCACCGACATTATCGCTGGACACCTGGATCGCTCAGGCGATGGACAGCAACCCGTTGCTCAAGGCGTACGAAAGCAACCTGGAAGCGGCCAATGCGGCGGTGCGTGAAGGAAAAGGCGGGCATTATCCGTCCGTCACGTTCAGCCTGGGTGCCCAGCAAAGTGACGTGGGTTATGACAACACACTGACCCCGCGCAGTGACAGCTATGTGGCGACAGTGGGGCTCAAGGTGCCGATCTACAGCGGCGGTTCGACTTCCGCTCGGGTGACGGGTCTGTACGATGAGCAGTACGCCGCCGAGCAGGATCTGGAAGGTATCCGCCGACAGGTCGTGAAGGAAACCACCAATGCCTACCTGACCGCACAGTCTGCGGTGGACAAGATTCGCGCCAATCAGAACGCGCTGTCTTCGGCCAAGCAGTCCAGCATCGCGGCACAAAAGGCGTTCACCTATGGCGTGGTCAATGC
>CAURWS010000314.1:0-5386 GCA_963528485.1 uncultured Pseudomonas sp.
AGCGATGGCCGTGGAGACTTTCGGCGCTGCGTACAGATCGGTCAACGCCAGACGCACACCCTGCACCTGATTCGGCTGCCAGCGCTGGATAGTCGCGGCATCCGCCACGTTGACCAGCGCCATGGAGCCATCCAGCTCGGCACCGACCTTGAACACGCCCACCACGGTCAGGCGTTGCAGGCGCGGGGTAATGCCACCCGGATCGCTGCTGATTTCCGGGACGATCAGGGTGATCTTGTCGCCGACATTTAAACGAAAACGGCGCGCGGTGATTTCACCGATGACCACGCCGAACTCACCGGCCTTCAAGTCCTGAAGACGGCCCTGAACGATGTGTTGAGTGACGATGGACACCTGGGATTCCAGCGCAGGATCGACGCCGTTGATTTCGATCGGCTGCATCGAACCCTTGTACGACAGCATGCCGTCCATTTGCGTGAACGGTACGGCAGCGGTGACCTGCGGGTTCTTCAGCGCGGCATCGGCAGCAGGTTTCCAGTCGTCCAGCGGCTTGACCCCGTCAATGACCGCGTGAGGCACCATGCCGAGGATGCGCGAGCTCATTTCCTGCTGGAAGCCGTTCATCACGGACAGCACCACGATCATCGCCAGGACGCCCAGCGCCAGCCCGATCATCGAGGTCATCGAAATGAACGAGATGAAGTGGTTGCGTCGCTTGGCCCGGGTGTAGCGCGTACCGATAAAGATGGATAACGGTCTGAACATTCGTGGAGCACCGTAGCTAAATAGAAACACCCCGACGCCCGTATACGAGCGCCGGGTTCAATGCATCACGCCTCGACGAGGCGGCCTTCTTCCAGGCGCCACACGCGGTCCATCTGGCGAGCCAGCGACATGTCGTGGGTCACCACCAAAAACGCCGTGCGCGAGGCCGTGCTCAGTTCCAGCATCAGGTCCTGAATGCCTTGGGCTGTGTGGGAGTCGAGGTTGCCGGTGGGCTCGTCGAGCATCACAAGCCCCGGCTGATTGACCAGCGCGCGGGCGATGGCCACACGCTGACGCTCGCCACCGGACAGCTCCGAAGGCTTGTGCGCCAGACGGTGCTTGAGCCCTACCCGCTCCAGCAAGGCCGTGGCGCGCTGGCGGGCTTCGGGGATCGGGGTCTTGCCGATCAGCAACGGCATGCAGACGTTTTCCAGCGCCGTGAACTCCGGCAGCAAGTGGTGGAACTGATAGACGAAGCCCAGCGCGCGATTACGCAACAGGCCACGGGCCTTTTCGCTCAAGGCCGACAGCTCTTCGCCCGCCAGCCAGACGCTGCCTTCGGTCGGCGTGTCCAAACCACCGAGCATGTTGAGCAAAGTACTTTTGCCCGAACCGGAACTGCCGACGATCGCCACGCGTTCCCCCGGGTGCAGCTCCAGCTGCAGGCCCGAAAGCACTACCACCGATTCCGGGCCCTCCTCGTAGGATTTGCCCAGGTTGCGGCAACTCAATACAGCTTTATCACTCATGCCCGACTCACTCATAACGTAGCGCCTCCGCCGGCTGGGTGCGCGCGGCACGCCAGGCAGGATACAAGGTGGCGAGGAAACTCAGGACCAGCGCCGCGCCGCATACCATCAGCACGTCTTCGGTCATCAATTGCGAAGGCAGATAGTCGATGAAATAGACGTCTGCGTTGAGAAACTTGTGGCCGATCAGGCCTTCAAGCGCCGAGATCGCTGCGCTGACGTTGAGCGCCGCAAGAATGCCGACACCCGCGCCGATAGCCGTGCCGACCACGCCAATCACAGTGCCCTGGACCATGAAGATGCGCATGATCTGCCCCGGCGTCGCGCCCAGCGTGCGCAAGATGGCGATGTCGCCGCGCTTGTCGTTGACCACCATCACCAGCGTGGAAATGATGTTGAACGCCGCCACCGCCACGATCAGCAACAGCAGCAGGCCGATGATGGATTTCTCCATGCCGATGGCCTGATAGAGGTTGCCGTGGGTGCGGGTCCAGTCGCGGGAGTAGTACTCGTGCTCGCCCAGGCTCTGGGCGATGTCGTAGGCCGTGCGCGGGGCCTTGAACAGGTCGGTGAACTTCAGGCGCAGGCCCTGGACCTGATCAGGCTTCCAGCGATGCAGACGCGCCAGATCCTGCAGGTTGGTCACACCTAGGTAACCGTCCAGCTCGCCGGCGCCCACGTGAAAGATGCCGACCACGGTGAAGCGCTTCATGCGCGGGAACATGCCGGCCGGGGTCACCGTGACCTCAGGGGAAACGAAGGTCACCTTGTCGCCGATGCCCACGCCCAGCTTGGTCGCGGCCTTGTCGCCGATCACAACCCCGAAGCCGCCAGACACCAGATCGTCCAGATGCCCCTGCTTCATGAAGCCGTCGATAATCGAAACTTTGCGTTCCTGAACCGGGTCGATGGCATTAAGCAGGATTTTCTGTACGTTGCCGTTGTTGGTCAAAAGCCCCTGCATCTGGGTGAACGGCGCAATGGCCTCCACCTGCGGATTCTGCTTGACCCTGGCGGCCAGGCTTTGCCAGTCGCTGATCGGCTCACCGGACTCGATGGTCGCGTGGGGCACCATGCCCAGCACGCGGGTTCGCATTTCATGATCGAAGCCGTTCATCACCGATAACACGACTATCATCACCACTACGCCAAGGGCGAGACCGATCATCGACGTCAGGGAAATGAAGGAGACAAAATGATTACGGCGTTTTGCACGGGTGTAACGCGTGCCGATAAATACAAAAAGAGGTCTGAACATGTAAGGGCTTGTTCAAAGGAATGGGAACGTCCTTGTGGCGGGCCTGGGCCTGCGGCTTTACACTCGATTCACTGAGTGGCAATCGAGCGCAATCACTCTGACAACCGCTGCTACCATGGGTTCGCCATGCCGACACTAGATGATGAAGAACGCCGCGAATACTACCGTATCGAGGACAGCGTCGCACTGGAAATTCAACGCATTCCGGGCGCCGACGTACTCGACGAACACGCCCTCCAGGACACCTCGACCCTCTTCGATCTGCTGAGCGAACTGCACGTCGCCGAGTTCGAATCCCAGCATCTGCTGCGCCAGCTGGACGATCGCGATCGCACCACCAACAGTTTTCTGCGGGCCATGAGCAAGCGAATCGACCTGCTCGGCCAGGTGGTCGCTCAGACCGTGCTGGGCAAGCTCGGCGCTCCGCAAAAGGTGATCATGTCCGAAGGTGGCCTGCAGTTCGAATCCCATCAGCCCTTCCCCGTCGGCACGCTGCTGTCGGTGAAAATGGTGCTGATGCCCCAGGCCTCCGGCATGATGCTGCGGGCCAAGGTCACTCACTGCCACTCCCTGACCATCGGCGATTTCGAGATCGGCACCGAGTGGATCGACCTCAGCGACGCCCAGCGTCAGCTGCTCGCCAGACACATCCTGCAACGACAAGCCGCCCAGCGCAGGCTTGCGCGAGAGCAGAGCAATCCTGATCCCACCTGACTTTCAGCCTGTAGGCGCGTTATCGAAGGAGCATTTGTGACCCTAATCTACGGCCACCGCGGCGCCAAAGGCGAAGCACCGGAAAACACCCTGACCAGCTTTCAGGAGTGCCTCAAGCATGGAGTGAAACGTTGCGAACTGGACCTGCACCTGTCCCGCGACGGCGAACTGATGGTGATCCACGACCCGACCCTCAAACGCACCACCGACCGGCGCGGCAAGGTGGTCGAGCATGCGGCCGCGGATCTGGTGACCTACGACGCGCGCAAGGGTGGCCCGGGCTGGGTCAATCCGTGCCCGATTCCGCGCCTGGAAGAACTGTTCGAAAAATGCGACTTCGACCACTGGCAGCTGGAAGTCAAAAGTGCGTCACGCACCCGCTCGGCGACCACCGTGCTGGCGATCCGCGAAATGGCTCAGCGTCATGGCCTGCTCGACAAGATCACCATCACGTCGAGTTCGCGGGAAGTGCTGGGGGCTGCGCTGGAATTGACACCGGATGTGTCGCGGGGGCTTGTGGCCGAATACGCCTGGCTCGACCCGCTGAAGGTCGCGCAGAGTTACGGCTGCGAAATCCTCGCGCTGAACTGGACGCTGTGCACGCCCGAGCGCCTGAAGAAAGCCCAAAATCAGGGTTTGCATGTGTCGGTGTGGACAGTCAACGAGCCCGCGCTGATGCGCAGACTCGCCGACTTCGGCGTTGACAGCCTGATTACAGACTTTCCCGGTTTGGCCAGCGCCACTCTCGGGAATTACTGAAATCGGTCTCCCCGGCCGGCTCAGGCCACCGGCCGGAGCCGCTCAAAAAAGCCGGTTGAGGCCGTCGTACGCCGCTACCCGATAGGCTTCGGCCATGGTCGGGTAGTTGAACGTGGTGTTGACGAAGTACTTGATGGAATTGGCCTCGCCCGGCTGGTTCATGATCGCCTGACCGATGTGCACGATCTCCGAGGCCTGGTCGCCGAAGCAGTGTACGCCGAGGATTTCCAGGGTTTCGCGATGGAACAGGATCTTCAGCATGCCCACCGGCTCGTTGGAGATCTGCGCGCGGGCCATGCTTTTGAAGAACGCCTTGCCCACTTCGTACGGGATTTTCGCCTGGGTCAGGTCGTGTTCGTTCTGGCCGATCGAGCTGATTTCTGGAATGGTGTAGATGCCGGTCGGCACATCGTTGACGAAACGCCAAGTGCCGTTGTCCACCGCCTTGCCCGACGCCGAACGGCCCTGGTCGTATGCGGCACTGGCCAGACTTGGCCAGCCGATCACATCGCCTGCGCCATAAATGTTGGGCTTGCTGGTGCGGTATTCCTCGTCCACTTCGATCTGGCCACGACCGTTGGCCTTGATGCCGACGTTCTCCAGACCCAGCTTGTCGGTGTTGCCGGTACGGCCGTTGCACCACAGCAAGGCGTCGGCTTTTACCTTCTTGCCGGATTTGAGGTGCAGGATCACGCCGTTTTCCAGGCCTTCAACGCGCTCGTATTCTTCGTTGTGGCGAACCATCACGTTGTTGTTGCTGAAGTGATAGCTCAAGCCTTGTGAGATCTCGGAGTCGAGGAAGCTCAGCAGTTGATCGCGGTTGTCGATCAGCTCGACGTCAACCCCCAGACCGCTGAAAATCGATGCGTATTCGCAACCGATCACACCAGCGCCGTAGATGATCAGCTTGCGCGGGGTGTGGTTGAGGCTGAGGATGGTGTCGCTGTCGTAGATGCGTTTGTGGGAAAAGTCGATATCCGCCGGGCGATAAGGGCGCGAGCCGGTGGCGATGATGATCTGGTTGGCGACCAGTTTTTCCACGACGCCGGTGTTGCAGACCACATCGACGGTGCGCTCGTCGGCAAAGCTGCCAGTGCCGAAGAACACGTCGACGCGGTTGCGCGCGTAGTAACCGGTGCGCGAGGCAACCTGTTTGTTGATGACTTTTTCAGCGCTTTTC
>CAURWS010000315.1:0-5384 GCA_963528485.1 uncultured Pseudomonas sp.
GAACTGAAGTGGCGTGAGGCCGAATTCGTCGAGAAAGACGACCGGCGAAATGGCAATGAAGGAAAAGTGGCAGGTGAAGGCAATAGCGGCGATCAAGGAAAATCCCATGAATCGACAGTTCGAGATAATGCCACCGCAGGACGCCCAGAATCCCGTTGCCGAAGGATTGGTGCGCGAGGTGGGCAATACTGAAACTGCATGAATCACGACCAACCCCGCGATCAGCGCAAACAAGTAAAAGCTGCCGGTCCAGCCGAACGCGCGCTCAAGCAGCGTGCCGAGCAAAAGGGATGTCGAGATAAACAGGCCACTCGCCGTTGTCATCAAGATCCTGACGCGATCACGTTCTTCTTCATTGAAAATGTCTTGCACCAAGGCATTGCTCAACACGAAACAACCGCAGCCAATGGCCTGCACGATGCGGAAAAAAATAAAGCTCGAAAACGCCGCGCTGCTCGCACAGCCCACAGCACCTGCGAGAGATACCAGCATGCCGATGATCAGCAGACGCTTGCGGCCCAGCCTGTCCGAGAGCGGTCCGAGAAAAAATTGCGATAGTGAAAAGCCGATGGCGAAGAGGCTGATGGACAGCGCGATATTGGCGGAGGGTGTATTGAAGTGTGTGGACAAGGCAGGGAAGGACGGGAGGATGACGTCCAGTGGGAATACGCCGAGCAGGATCATCGATAACAGCAGAAGCAGCACAGCATTTTTGTGATGAGAACGGGCTTGAGTCAGCGTTTCCGACATGGGGCAGTTCCTTTGCCTTGATGTGAGAAGAGGGTATCTGCAGCGTACCTTGCTCGTTCGTCGGGTCAATAAACACCGATGTGGGAAGTCTCCTGTCTGGTTGTACGCGTCGACACGCAGATTTGTCGTTGCAATCAACGCGCCTTTATAAAATCCACAAAGGCCCGCAACGGCGATGGCAGATACCGGCGGCCGGGGTAATAGAGGAAGGGGCCGCTGAAGGTCTGCCACCAGGGTTCGAGGATGGGCACCAGGGCGCCGCTGTCCAGGTGCGGACGCAGCCAGCCTTCGAACAGGTGGATCACGCCAAGGCCATCGATGGCGGCCTGTATGCCGAGGTCGATGGCGCCGGCGATGCGGATGACGAGGGGGCCTGTGGGGTCGACGCGGACGGTTTCGCCGTCCTTTTCGTATTCCCACAGGGGCATCGAGCCGCTGGGGAATTTGCCCCGCAGGCAGGCGTGGTCGAGCAAGTCGCGCGGGTGTTGCGGGATGCCCCTGGCGGCGAGGTAGGCCGGGGAGGCTGCTGTGGCGAAACGTTGAAAGCGCGGGCCGATGGGCACGGCGATCATGTCTTGCTCCAGGCGCTCGTCGTAGCGAATACCCGCGTCGCAACCGGCGGCGAGCATGTCGACGAAGCTCTCTTCGACAATGACTTCCAGCTGAATGTCGGGGTGGGCCTGCAAAAAGGGCGTGATGATCGCCGGCAGCACCAGGCGCGCGGCGCTGGCGGGGACGTTGAGTTTCAGGGTGCCGGAAGGGCGGTCGCGGAAATCGTTGACCACGTCCAGTGCTGATTCGACTTCACCCAGGGCGGGCACGATGCGTTCCATCAATCGCGCACCGGCTTCGGTCGGCACCACGCTGCGGGTGGTGCGGTTGAGCAGGCGCACGCCCAGGCCCGATTCGATTCGGCGTACGGCATCGCTCAGGCTTGACGCCGATCTGCCGCTGATCCATGCACCCTCACGAAAGCCGCCGGCCTTGACCACGGCCACGAAGGCCATCAAATCCTGAATATCCGCTGACATGTTCGTCGCCCATGTGGATGCCGATTGTTCGCTCAGCCGTACAACCTGTGCCGATTGCACCCGATTATCGCGCGGCGGGTCAACGCCTATAGTGGCTGGACTCACTTTGACAGAGGCACACGATATGAGCGACGCCAGCAAAGCAGGCACTTTTCAGATCGGCGACCGGACCGTCAACCGCATGGGCTACGGCGCGATGCAACTGGCCGGCCCCGGCGTGTTCGGTCCGCCCAAGGACCCGAAAGCCGCAGTCGCCGTGCTGCGCGAGGCCTTGGCATTGGGCGTGAATCACATCGACACGTCGGATTTCTACGGCCCCCACGTCACCAATCGGTTGATTCGCGAGGCGCTGCATCCTTACGCCGATGACCTGACCATTGTCACCAAGGTCGGCGCGGTGCGTGGTGACGATGCGTCGTGGAACCCGGCGCAACGCCCGGCTGAACTGATCAGCGCGGTGCACGACAACCTGCGCAATCTCGGGCTGGACGTGCTGGATGTGGTGAATTTCCGGGTATGGGGCAACCTGCACTCGCCAGGTGAGGAGTCGATTGCCGAGGGTTTCAGCGCCCTGGCCGAGCTGCAACAGCAGGGGCTGATTCGTCATCTGGGCCTAAGCAACGTCAGCAGCCAGCAGGTGCAAGAGGCTCAGGCCATCGCGAACGTGGCCTGCGTGCAGAACCACTACAACCTGTCCCATCGCGCCGATGAACAGCTGATCGCCGACCTCGGCAAGCAAGGCATCGCCTACGTGCCGTTCTTCCCGCTGGGTGGTTTCTCACCGCTGCAGTCGGACGTGCTGGCCAGCGTGGCCCAGCGCATGGGCGCCTCGCAACTGAATGTGGCGCTGGCCTGGCTGCTGCAACGGGCGCCGAACATTCTGCTGATTCCGGGCACGTCTTCGGTGGCGCATTTGCGCGAGAACCTCACCGCAAGCGAGCTGAAGATCGCGCCCGAGTGGTTGGCCGAACTCGACGCCATGGTTTGAGGCACTGCGACTCAGCCGGGCAACGATTCCCGGCTGAACGCTTCGACTTCCTTCACCAGGCCTTTGGCCGCCAGGCTCACCAGCGCTCCGCCTTTTTCCGGGGTTGCCAGCGCAGGGTCCGAGCCCATGCGGCCATCGGGGAAGCGTGCGCGGAAATCACGAGCTTCACGGATTGGCCCGGTTGGGGCGATGGGCGGGGAGTAGTCCGCTGACTTGATTGCGTCGGGGTAGGCCCATTGCGTCACGGCGATTTCCGAGGGCGTGGCGTGGGAGCCATGGCCAACGGGGAATTGTTCGTGGGCGAGTTTGCCGACGCCTTCCAGATCCCACCAATTGCACAGCTTCAGCGCGAAACCTGCGGGGCGGCGGGCAAAGCTCGCTTCGGCGTACAGCTCCGAGAACGCGGCTTCGATCGACGCGATGTTGCCGCCATGGCCATTGAGGAAGAGGATTTTTTCGAACCCGTGGCCCGCCAGCGAACGCGTCCAGTCGCCGATGGCGGCGATGAAGGTCGAGGGGCGCAGGGAAATGGTGCCGGGAAAGCCCAAGTGGTGCTGGGCCATGCCGATGTTGAACGTCGGCGCGATGAGGATATCGGCGTCTTTCTGCGCCTCTTCGGCGATGATCTGCGGGCACATCCAGTCGGTGCCGAGCAGGCCGGTGGGGCCATGCTGCTCGTTGGAACCGATGGGGACAACGATGGTGCGGCTGCGCGTCAGAAAGTGCTCGATCTCGCGCCACGTCGACAGATGGAGAAGCATGTTCAGGTCCTCGTTCAGGCAGGGCCCTTCTTGATGAAGGTAAGGCAGGTCGAGGGAGAATGTCACATGCGAGGTAGGAGGAGGGCAATAACAACGGGGCGTCAGCCTGTTGCGTTACGGCCGTGTTACTCCCACAGGTGATGGTGCGCCTGTGGGAGGTCTTCTCCGGGATTACCGGGACGACAGCGGCGGCGTGCGTGGCGGCACCTGGCGCTTGCTACCGGTGGCCTCGAACGCCGAAGCCAGGCGCAGCAGTTGCGAGTCGTCGTAGGCGCGGCCGGCGAAGGTCAGGCCGACGGGCATGCCGATGTCCGGCATCACGCCCATGGGCACGGTCACGGTGGGCACGCCCAGGTGGCGGATGGCGAGGTTGCCGTTGGCGACCCAGACGCCGTTGCTCCAGGCGATGTCGGCAGAGGCCGGGTCGACGTCCGAATTGGCAGGCGCTACGTCAGCGACGGTCGGGAACAGCACCGCGTCCAGACCCTGCGCGTCCATCCAGTCTTCCAGGTCCAGCTTGCGGGTCTTTTCCAGCCCACGCAGGCCGTCAGGCAGGGTGTCGATCTCGTTCCACGGCGTGATGCCGCGCTCGGCCATGCGCACGTATTCGTCCATGCCCGCCGCCAGATCGCCTTCGCGGTTGGGCAGGGTGCCGGGGTCGTGGGGGAAGATTTTCGGGCCGTCGACGTCCACCAACTGGTTCAGCTTCGGATCACCGTTGGCGCGCAGGAAATCATCGAACGCCCAGGCGGTCAGGTCCCACAACTCGTGGTGCAGGAACTCCTTGGAGACGATGCCGCGATTGAACACGGTCGGCGCGCCGGGGCGATCGCCTTCGCAGTTGGACACCAGCGGGAAGTCGACCTCGATCACTTCTGCGCCTGCCGCTTCCAGGGCTTTACGCGCCTGTTGCCACAGGCCGATCACCGAAGGGCGGGTGTGGATGCGTTGCCCGGTGGGGCCGCCAATGCCCGGCGCTTCGCTGGTGCCAGCTTGAGCATCGGCATTGATGTACATGCGCGGGATGCCCAGGCGCTTGCCAGCCAATGCGTCGGCGTTCACCAGCAGCTCGGCGTAGGACGTCGGACGGACCGAGGCCACCGGCGGAATCGGCACCCAAGGCTGCAAACGCCACAGGTCGCCTCGGGTGTCGGTGTCTTCGGCGACCACCACGTCGAGCACTTCCAGCAGGTCGGCCATGGTCCGCGCGAACGGCACGACCACGTCCATGGTCGGCGTCAGCGGCCAGTTGCCGCGCACCGAAATCACCCCGCGAGAAGGGGTGTAGGCGCACAGACCGTTGTTAGATGCAGGCCCGCGCCCGCTGGACCAGGTTTCCTCGGCCAGGCCGAACGCCGCGAAACTGGCAGCGGTCGCCGTGCCTGCGCCATTGGACGAGCCCGAAGCGAAGGGCGCGGTCAGGTAATCAGCGTTGTACGGGCTTTCCGCGCGGCCATAGACGCCGCGCTGCATCCCGCCGTTGGCCATGGGTGGCATATTGGTCTTGCCCAGGCAGATGGCCCCGGCTGCGCGCAGGCGTTCGATGGTGAAGGCGTCGCGGTAGGCGATCAGGTCGGCAAAGGCCGGGCTGCCCGAGGCTGCAGTCAAGCCCTTGACCAGGTAGCTGTCCTTGGCGGGCCGAGGGTCTGGCCACTGGCACGACGGGCGTCGGCGGCTTCGGCCTCTTTTATAGCCTCGGGGTTGCGCACCACCACGGCATTGAGCGCGGTGCTTGTGTTCGGGCCGTCGTAGGCGTCGATGCGCGCCAGATAGGCCTTGACCAGCTCCACCGACGTGGTCTGGCCCGATGCCAGGGCGGCGCGCAGTTGGGCGATGGAAACTTCGGTGACTTCG
>CAURWS010000316.1:0-5378 GCA_963528485.1 uncultured Pseudomonas sp.
CTTCGGCAGTGGCTGCGGCCAGTGCGCTTGGCAAAAACGGCTCGCTGGCGCCCAGCAAGGGCAGGGCTGACAGCCCTGCGATGAATTGACGACGAGAGAAAGGCATTGGGCAGTGATCCTTGAGCAAAGCGCTGCTTGAAAAAGGGTGTCAGAGGCGCAGACCGGCCTGTTTGAGCAAAGGCAGGACCCGCTCGCCGAATTGCTCCAGGTCTGGCTTGAAGTCGAAGAAGCTCAGTTGAATGCCGTCGATGCCCGCCTGCTTGAGGCGAATGATGTCGCGCACCACGGTTTCCGGACTGCCGACCAGCTGGATGTTGCCGCCGACATAACGGTGATCGGCCTTGTGGCCGCGCCAGGCGTGGGCGTCGCTGGCTTCCCGGGCGTGCCCTTCAAGCGTGCCGGGGTCGCCTGCCGCAGTGATCGCGGCATGGTGTTCCCAGGCTTCGGCGTCGCTGTCGCGGCAGATCACCAGCGGGTTGATCAATGTGCGGACGCTGCGCCCGTACCCCTGCGCGGCGTGTTTGATGCGCTGCAAATGCTCGGGCAGCTTGCTCAGGGCGTCTTCGATTTCGGCGCTGCCAGGGCTGGTGGTGAAGACGATGTCCGAATGCCGCGCGGCAAAGTCGATCCCGGCGGTGGAGCCGGTGGCGTTGACCAGAACAGGGCGACCGAAGCGCGGCTTGACGCTGCTGTAGGCCTCTTCGAGGCTGTAGTAATCGCCGTTGAAGTCGACGTTCTCGCTGCTGCCCCAGAGTTTTTGCACCACCCGAATGAACTCGTCGGCCTGCAGGTAGCGCTGATCGTGCTCGATAGGCTCGTTGCCGAAACGGCGGTGTTCGCGATGACGATGCCCGGTGACCAGATTCAGGCCCCAGCGGCCTTGGCTGATGTGATCCAGCGTGGCGCCGAACTTGGCCAGATGCAGCGGATGCCACGGCCCGTACAGCACGTGCAGGGTGGAGATCAGCAGAATGCGTTCGGTCACCGACGCCAGCGCGGCCTGGGTGATGAACGCGTCGAGGGATTCATCGTGGTAGCGGATGTCGCCACCGTAGCCGCCTTTACCCAACCATTCGGCCAGGGCGAACACCAGATCGAAACCCAGGGCTTCGGCGCGCAGTGTCAGTTGCTTGTTGTAGTCGAACGACCAGTCCGTGCCACGGGGTAATGCCGATGCACTCCAGCCACCGGATTGAATGGGAAGAAACAAACCCAGCATTAACGGTTGGGCAAATGCTTTCGATAACGGGCTGTCGGGAAAGTCCAGCGGGGAACGATGAACAGACAATTGAAACACTCCGGCAATGAATGTTGTCGGTCAGTAATTGCAAAGGGTGTGCCGCCTATAAAAAGTTTAGGTTCACACACGGTAAACAGACGGGTCAAAGCGATGTAGCAGGGCGGGCGCTCTAGCGCAGGACTGCGCGGGTTTGGGGTCATCTGCGCGGACGCTGTTGCTGGCGCAACACTTGATCGTTTTCAAACAGCCAGCAAGCATAACAATAGTTGAAAACGTTATAGCGCAAGCCGCCGTTCATGTTGACGTTCAAATGCCGTGCTTATTATTGTCGCCGGCAGTTGGGTGGTCGGGTGACCCATCGTTGCCGTTGTTTTTAATGTAAGGGGTGTCGGTCGTTATTGAACTAAGTAGCGGGTGCGACGCTGTTTGTTTTTCTTTAGTTAGTGGAGTTGCCATGAGTGCTATCCAATACCGTTCGCTGGGCCGTCACGGTCTCAAAGTCTCGCCGTTGACCCTGGGCACCATGATGTTCGGCGGGCAGACCGATGAGGCCGTGGCCAGGCGCATCACCGACAAGGCGTTCGAGCAGGGCGTGAATTTCATCGACACCGCCAACGTCTACAACGCTGGCGCTTCCGAAGAAGTGGTCGGTCGCCTGATCGCCGCCAAGCGCCAGCAGTGGGTGCTGGCGACCAAGTTCGTCAATCCCAACCCGGGCGGCGAGGGGCCGAACAATCGCGGCGCCTCGCGCAACAACGTGATTCAGTCCGTGGATGCCAGCCTCAAGCGCCTGAACACCGACTACGTCGACCTCTTTTACCTGCACCGCGAAGACCCGGAAACGCCGGTGGAAGAAACCCTGCGCGCGCTGTCGGACCTGATTCGGGCGGGCAAGATCCGCAGCTACGGACTGTCCAACCATCGCGGCTGGAAACTCGCCGAATTCAGCCGCACCGCCGACCTGCTTGGCGTCGAGCGTCCCGCTGCCAGCCAGCCGTTGTACAACCTGGCCAACCGGCAGATCGAAGTGGAGCACCTGCCTGCCGCCGATTATTACGGCATTGGCGTGGTGTCCTACAGCCCGTTGGCCCGAGGCGTGCTCACCGGCAAGTACGTGCCTGACCAGCCAGCCCCCGAAGGTACCCGCGCAGGGCGTAACGACGCGCGCCTGCAGCAGACCGAATGGCGCCCTGAATCCCTGAATCTGGCCCAGCGCATCAAGGACCACGCCCAGGCGCGCGGCATCACCAGCGGCCAATTCGCCCTGGCCTGGGTGCTGAACAATCGCCTGATCACCTCGGCCATCGCCGGCCCTCGCACCGAAGCCCAGTGGGATGATTACCTGCCTGCGCTGGAATACGCGTTCAGCGCTGAAGACGAGGCGTTCATCAATGACCTGGTGGTGACCGGGCATTCGTCCACGCCGGGCTACAACGACCCGAGCCATCCGTTTTTCGGCCGTCAGTCCCGGGTGTAAGCCCGGTCCGCCGAATTCTTGTTCCCACCAGGCCAACGGCTGCCACAGAGGAATGTTCACCATGCAAGAACGCAACAGCCGCAGGGCCTTCATCAAACAGGTCGCGTTACTGGGCACGGCCGCCGCCGCAGGGCTGATCCTGCCCGGCTGCGACAAGCCGGAAAAAACCGCAAACGCCGCGCCTGCGGTGATCAAGAAGCGCTCCGATCAGGTGGTCAGCTTCAAATACCCGGACAACCCCTCGTTCGATCTGGTGTACCTGGCCGACTCGCTGGGTTACTTCGACGGCACGCGGACCAAGCCGAACTACATCGGCAAGATCGCTGCGCCGCAGATCATCCCGCTGGTGGGCACCGGCGAAATCGATTTCGGCTCGCGCATGGTGCCGCTGGTGATCTCGGCCATCGCCAGCGGGCTGGATTTGAAAGTGGTGGCCGCAGGGGGCAAGACCCTGCAGGAAGCGCCGCACATGAAGTACTTCGTGCGCGCCGACTCGGGCATCTTCACGCCCAAGGACATGGAAGGCAAAACCGTTGGCTTCAACAGCTTCGGGGCTTGCGCGGAGTTCGTGACCAAAAAATACCTGCGCGAGCATCAGGTTGATGTCGACAAGATCAACTGGGTGGTGGTGCCGGACAACCAGGGCGAGCAGACTGTGCTCAGCCGTAACGTCGACATCGCCATCATCCACCCGCCAGCCTCCGGCGGCGCCGAACACAACCCTGAACTGCGCAAGCTGTGGAGCGACTACGACCTGGACAAGGGCCTGGGCGGCATGGCGCCGTACAGCGGCTACGGCCAGTTCATCCGCGAAAACCCCGAATCCACCGAGGACTTCGTCGCTGCCATCGCCAAGGCCGCCAACTGGGTCAACGCCAACCCGGACGAGGCGCGCAAGATCGTCTCCAAACGCATCGGCACCCCGCTGGAACTGGTGGAACGCTACGCCTACGTCGACGACCTGGTCGTCACCGAACCGCCGATTCAGTACTACATCGACATCCTCGAAAACGAGAAGAAGATCAAGCCCGGCGCGGTGGCCGTCAAGGATGTGTACACCAATCAGTTCAATGCGTTGGCCAAGGCGTAAGCCTCTCGCATAAAGCGCAGTCGATTTGCTTTTGATTCTGGCCGAAGGCCGTAGGAGCTGGCTTGCCAGCGATCTGCCGGGAACCGGCAGCAAGACCGGTAGACGCGTTCTGTCTGGCCCAACCGACGGCGTCGGATTTATGAGCGCTTTGCGCTCAATCGTCGGCAAGGTGGAGCGCCGCCCTGGCGACTCCTACGGCCTCCGGCCAGAAGCTCAGTTGCGTTTCACAACGAATTATCGGATTTGATCAAGAGGCATCAGTGCACAAAATCTCCACATCAAGCCTGCACATGGAATACCAGGCCCAGGACGAAGCCGGCAAAAGCGAACGGGTCGAGGTGCTCAAAGACTTCGACCTTGACGTGCGCGAAGGCGAATTCCTGTCGATCCTCGGCCCCTCCGGCTGCGGCAAGTCCACCTACCTGAACATCCTCGCGGGCCTGGCGCAGAAAACCGGCGGCACCCTGAACATCGACGGCAAGCCCCTGCAAGGCATCAACCGCAATCAGGGCGTGGTGTTTCAGGGCTACGCCTTGCTGCCCTGGCGCTCGGTGCTCGACAACATTGCCGTGGGCCTGGAAATCCGTGGCGTGGGCAAGGCCGAGCGGCGCGAGCGGGCACGGGAGTATCTGGATCTGGTGGGCCTGACCGGCTTCGCCTCACGCTATCCCCATGAGTTGTCCGGCGGCATGCGTCAGCGCGTGGCCATCGCCCGATCGCTGGTCTACGAGCCCGACGTGCTGCTGATGGACGAACCCTTCGCCGCCCTCGACGCGCAGACCCGCGAGACCCTGCAAGACGAACTGCTGCGCATCTGGGACCTGCACAAGAAGACCATCGTGTTCATCACCCACAGCCTCGACGAGGCGATCTTTCTGTCCGATCGCGTCGCTGTGATGACCCCGCGTCCGGGGCGCATCAAGGAAATCATCGACATCGACCTGCCGCGCCCCCGGCTGCCGCAGCTGCGCAACAGCCATGCCTTCGTCCACTTGCGTCAGCGCGCCTGGGCATCGCTGCGTGAAGGCATGGGCGGCGTGGTGCCTGATGCCCTGGAAATCGAAGAAAGCGCCCGCCATGAAAGCTGGCAACAGATCGCTCGCCGCAGCGGTTACCGAGTGGGGGTTTGAGCATGGGCACGCACGTGGCTTTACCTCAGACTTTGACCGCACGCTGGGCGAGGGCATCGCGCCGCGCGCTGGACAGCACCATCGGTATCATCGGTTTTCTCGCCCTGTGGGAGGCCTTGCCGCGCCTGGGCATCGTCAACCGCGGCTACCTGAGCCCGCCTTCCGCGGTGCTGGCAGCCATTGTCGACATGGCCGGCAATGGCGCGCTGATCAAGCATCTGCAAGCCAGTCTGATGCGCTCGCTGGCGGGGCTGGCACTGGCCATCGTCACCGGCATTTCTTTGGGCCTGCTCATGGGCTGGTTCGCGCGGCTGGAGCGGATTCTCGACCCGCTGTTGCAGTTCTTCCGCCAGACCTCGGCGCTGGCGCTGTTTCCGGTGTTTATCCTGTTTCTGGGCATTGGCGAGCTGTCGAAAATCGCGATCATCTTCTGGGCCTCGT
>CAURWS010000317.1:0-5375 GCA_963528485.1 uncultured Pseudomonas sp.
GCCCACCCGTCAGCGTCTTGCTTGAGATCCGTACCACGCTCTGGAAGCCTGTCTACCTCACCGATAGCTCGCCGTCGCTCGATCGCTCTTTGGCTGTCCAGTTCAACAGTGGCCCGGGCGCTGCGCAATTCACGATCACGGGCGCGGATGTCCAAGGCAATGTGTGGAGCGTTGGAAATGTACGGTGGAACCAGGGCGGGGAAAATCTGGACGGTGCGTTGAACCGCTATCTCGATTTAGAGGTAAGAATTTTCGTTCCGCAAAATACCCTCGCTGTCGAGGCGACCATCGTGTGCGACACACTTTGGTACGCCTCGCAACCCAGAGGTGCACCTCCGGCGTCCGCCAAGCTTGGCTTGTGGAGAAGCACCCCACGAGCCAACTACGAGATGACGTTCAACGGCGCGGCGCGTTCGCCAGCGGAGGGCATGGCGTGGGAGGGCAAGCCTGATCTGCCCGATACGGATTGGTTGTGTGTAGGCCACCCCACCGCTTCCACCGGCATTGGTTATAACGAGTTCAACTTTGACCGCAGACAACATTCCAGCGTGATTCCCACCTTCGTCAAAACCGACGAAGGTGGGCTGTTCCTGGATCTCGCGGGGCTTGAGCTTCCCAAGCTGCGGTATGTGAGGCTGAACACCACCTTCGCTAGCGAGTTGGTGCGCAAGGCCGAGCGCTCTCTCGAGGGGGCCTTGGGGTGGGAGGCCCAGCACACGCCCGAAGGCCCGGTTCCAGGCAGCACAGTCTCGGTACCGGTGGATTTCAACGGCGCCAACGGCCGCTACTTCTGGGAGATCTTTTTCCACGTGCCGCATCTGGCCGCGTGGCGCTTGCATCACTCGTTCGACTACGCGGGTGCCGAGCAGTGGCTCAATTACCTGTTCAACCCGCAGATGCGCGTGGCGCCGTTGTTTCCGCCGCCTGACGAGGTGCAATGGCAGCCGTACTGGACATGCCGTCCGCTGGGATTCGCCGACGATCCGCTGCGTGATGTCGCCGCGCCGAGAGATCCGGACGCCATCGGCTATGGCGCCCCGTCGCACTACCGCAAGGCGATTTTCACCCTATACCTGGATAACCTCATCGCCTGGGGCGACTCGCTGTACCGTCAGGCCAGCCGTGATGCCCTCAACGAAGCCAAGCTGCTTTACGTGCGCGCGGTGTCGCTGCTGGGGCCATTGTCCAAAGGGCGCAGCATCAGCCAGTGGACGCCGATGTCGCTGCAAGACGCCGCCCGCCATGAGACGACCAGCACCTTCGCGTCTTTCGAGACCTCGGCCTTCGAATGGCTGCAGCAGGACACACCCCGCAGTGCTGGCGAAGCCCCGTGGGTGCGCCTGATCGACGCGCCGTGGTTCCGCTTGCCGGTCAACACCCGTTTACTCGATCTGTGGGAGCAACTGGATCAGCGCCTGTACAACCTGCGCAACAACCTGACGCTCGATGGCCGGCCCATGAGCCTGGCGCTGTATCAAGCACCCGCCAACCCGCTGGACCTTTTGCGCACGCAATTGGCGGGCAGCAGCGTGTCGTTGCGCCGACTGGGCGCCCAAGGCAGCATCCCGCCGTACCGCTTCGCGGTCATGTTGCTGCGCGCCCGTGGTGCCACCGAGTCGCTCATTCGCTTCGGAGAGCAGTTGCGCCAGGCGATGGAGGCGCGTGATCGTGCACAACAGGAAACATTGCAGCAAAGCCACGTACTGGAACTGACCACCTTTGTCGAACAGCTCGACACGCTGGCCATCGAACAGACCCTGCTCAACCTCGAGGTCAAGTCGCCAAGCGTTGGGCAGTACAAGGCTCAGATCGCGTATTACGATGGTTTGCTGGCCGAAGACGTCAGTGAAAGTGAGCGCAGCGCCGAGGTGTTGTTCACCGATGCCATGGTGACCCGCGTGCTTGCGGCGGGGTTCCGGGCCGTTGGGCATGGTCTGGGCACGGCGCCTAACACGATTACCTTCACGCCTGGTCCTGTACCGGTGCCGGTGCCGGGGGGCTGGAACTGGAGCGGCCCGTTCTGGAGTGCCGCTTCGCTGATCGAAGCCTCCAGCCTCTACAACACCGACAGCGCCGATGGGTTTGTGCGCGCTGATACGTACGCTCGGCGCCGCAATGAATGGAGGCTTCTCAAAGAGCAGGCGCAGCTTCAGCTCGAATCGGTGCAGGCCCAGATCGAGCAGAGCCGTGTGCAGATCGAGTCAGCGCGGATAAAGCACGAACGTTCGTCGATGGCCCATGAACACGCACAGTCGCTGTATGCGTTCATGCAGAACCGCGCCACCAACGCCGCGTTGCATCAATGGTTGACTGGGCAGATGGCGACCCTGTATTTCCAGGCGTATGACTCGGTGCTGTCGCTGTGCCTGGCGGCAGAAGCCTGCTGGCAATACGAAATCGGCGAGCCGCAGACCACCTTCATTCCGGTCGACGCCTGGGTCGATAACCGCCATGGTCTGACGGCCGGGGAGAGCCTGAGCCTGGGGCTGTTGCAAATGGAGTCGGCGTTCCTGACGCGCAACGAACGGCGCATGGCGCTGGTCAAGACGGTTTCTCTGCGCAACCTCATGCAGTCGTATGAGGACACCGCCTGGTCAGAAGTCATTGCCCGCCTGCGCAGCAGTGGGACGATCGAATTCGCCTTGGCGCCTTCGCTGTTCGACCGCGACTACCCCGGCCATTATCTGCGGCAATTGGCACAGGTGTCGGTGTCGCTTCCGGGTGCGCTGGGGCCGTATGAAAATGCGCGGCTGACCCTGTCCCAATTGGGCAGCAGCTACCTGCTCAAGCCCGATCTGGGTGGCAGCAAGTACCTGTATCAGCAGGCGGACGAGCTGGACGGTGAACACGACGACATCAACCCGCGCTACGTGATCGCCAACGCGCGGGTCAATCAGCAGGTAGCGATTTCCGGAGAGCGCGAGGACTCGGGCCAGCTCGCAGCCGTTACTGGTGACGAGCGCTACCAGCCCTTTGAAGGTACAGGCGCGGTGTCCAGCTGGACGCTTGCGTTTCCTCGCCATGGCAGCGCTCACCAACAGGCCCTGTTCGACGGCTTGCAAGACATCGTCCTGCATGTGCGCTACTACGCGATGGACGGCGGCAAGCCATTCGCCGAGCAGATCAAGGGGCTGATTTCCGGCAAGGTCAAGACACCAGGCTCACAGGCACAGCACATGGCGTCGGCGGCCCGCTGAGCCTGTTCACGAACATCAACGGATGATGAGGAGCGCACCCATGGACCAGTCCATCATTGGGGTTCTGGAGCAACAACGGCGAGATGCACTGGTGGCGTGGTACCTCGGCCAGTTGGTCCCGGCGGGCGAACGGCAGACTCGCGTGCTGACGGAAAACGATCTGTATGAGTACCTGCTGATCGACAATCAGGTCACGGCCGAGGTCGACACCAGCCGCGTCGCCCAGGGCATCGCCAGCGTGCAACAGCATATTCATGCGATCTATAACGGCATGGAGCCGGGGTACGGCAGCGTTAGCCATGACACGCTGGCGCTGTGGCGTGACGGGATGTCCCAGTACAGTCTGTGGGCGGGCTACCAGATGCTCGCAGACTACCCGGAAAATTACTTGCAACCGGCGCTACGGCTGGACAAGACCTCGATGTTCAAGACCTTCGAGTCGGAATTGGCTCAGGCGCGATTGACCGAAGACACCGTACAGAAGGCGCTGGGTAATTATCTGCAGGCGTTCGAGTCGGTCAGCAATCTTACCGTCACCGCCTGCTACGTGGACAACACCCGGTTCCTCAACGCCGACTACTACTACATCGGGCGGCAAAATACCGAGCCCTTCGCGTTTTACTGGCGTAAATCCCATCTCTACAAAGCGGCATCGGTCAGCGAGGCGCAGATGGCCGACTGGACCGAGTGGAGGCTCATCGACGCCCTTCGCGGCGCTCAGGTCAAACATTGTCGGCCTGTGGTCATGGACGGCCGTCTGTATGTCGTCTGGGCCGAAAGTGGCAAAGCCGTACTGGACGAGGAGGGGGCAAAAACCGGGACGTTCGAGTATTCGATCAAGCTGGCGTATCGGCGGCTGGACGAAAGCTGGAGCGCGCCTGTTGAGTTGCACAAGGGCCAGGCACCGGATGAGTTGCTCGCAGATGAGGTCACCGACTACACAGTGATCAAAGGCTATCGGATGGTCGCAAGTACGGACCAGGGTGATAGCGGGAATTCGCGACTGCTCATAGGGTTCACGTCACAAGGTTTTGGCGTAGGCCAGGAGGTGAAGTATTACGCAGCGTACAGTCGGTTCCTCCAGCCCCTGGACGCGGACGGTGAGGGCATTGCCAGCATGCTGGTCTTCATGGCGGGCGCCAAAGTCGACCGTGTTCAATACAGCGCTGTTCATCTGAACGCTGACGCGTCGTTGCGTTGGACTATCAAGTCGGTCGCCCGAGATACGGCTTCGCCCCCTACGACAGTGGGGAAACCTGGTGACGCATTGAATGACTATTTTGAGCTGGAGGCGCACTGGTCAAACGGACGGCTAGTGCTGGTCGGGCGATGCGCAAAGGTGGTGATCGCCTGGAAAACTGAGTATTTCGCCGTTTCCAACAGCATTGTCGACGCCCTATCTTCCGTGCAATACAAGGTGGTGGGCGTCGCAGGCCTGGTGTACTGGGAAGTCACCGCGAAGTGGATCAAAGGAAGCTCACTGTTATTGACTGTAGAGCTGCTTCACTCCGGTAAGGCGATTGCGACGATCACCCACGATGACCTGATACCGCAAGGCAGCGATTTTTTCATGGAAACCCTCGTCGCGCGCAAAACAATCGCTCCCGGTGAGGCGTATTTCCAACAGAATTCGCACAGAGGTTTTGAGGTGTCTATCGCTGACGGCAGGCATCTTGGGTTGCGGGAAGACGACGTCATCCCGAGTGACGAGCCACTCACGCTGAATACCGGCCTCGCCCATTACAAACATGCGTGGGTCAAACGCGATGATCCCATCACTTTGAATGGATCGGCCATGTCGTCAGTCATTTATCATGAATGGCCAGCCAGTGATGAGAATGCCCGCACCTACCAATGGGGGGCAGAGGCCAATGGGAATTTGCACACCCGATATGGACTCAACGGCTTCACCGTCACTCGCGAAGTGGCCGGCGACGCGGTGCCGTATCTGCGTACCACTGAGGTGGGCGCTCAGTACCTTGATTTGACCAATGCTGCCGTTGGCGCCGGCAAGGTGCGGGTGCGCCTCAACACCCTGTTCGCCAAGGATCTGTCCCGCAAGGCCAGCCTGTCCCTCAAAAGTGCGCTGTCCTGGGAGATCCAGCACACCGAAGAGCCGCTTCTACCTGATCAGACGGCGCCGGTTTACCTCGATTTTTCCGGGGCCAACGGGCTGTA
>CAURWS010000318.1:0-5372 GCA_963528485.1 uncultured Pseudomonas sp.
CCCCTACTTTGAAGGCATCGCCGAGCTGCGGGTTTCCGCGCATTTTCTGATCGAGCGTGATGGCGAGCTGACGCAGTTCGTCTCCTGTCTGGACCGTGCCTGGCATGCCGGGGTTTCGCTGTTCGAAGGGCGTGAGACGTGCAATGACTTTTCCATCGGCATCGAGCTGGAAGGCACCGACGATCAGCCGTTCACCGACGCGCAATACGACGCGCTGATCGCCCTGACCCGACAGTTGCAGTGGGCCTGGCCTGCGATCACCCCACAACGCATCTGCGGGCACAGCGACATTGCCCCGGGACGCAAGACCGATCCGGGTCCATGCTTTGACTGGGTGCGGTTTCGTTCGGCTTTGCAGGATTGAATCAAGGAGCAGGTAATGAGTTTTCTGGTGTTGCTGTTGGCGGTGTGGGTCGAGAAGTTTTCGGCCCTGCGCCAGCGTGTTCAACGTGATGCGCCCTGGCTGTATCAACTGGGGCGGCTGGAATCCAACCCCCGTACGGCCAAGCGCCCGTGGTGGATTCTGACGCTGACGGTGTTGCTGCCTCTGCTGGTTCTGGCCTTGGTGCTGGTGATCGTCGGCTCAGTCGCCTACGGCTGGCTGGCGCTGCCGATTCACCTGTTGGTGCTGATCTACAGCCTGGGCCGGGGCGATATCAAGGCCAAGCTGGGCTCCTTCCGCGAGGCCTGTCGGCGGGGCGATCAGGAAGCGGCGGTGCTGGTGGCTGATCGTGATCTGGGGGTTCGCGCCGAGGATGAAGAGCAGTTGCTCGGCGGCGTGCAGACGTACCTGTTGTGGCAGGTCTATCAGGGCTTCTTTGCGGTGATCTTCTGGTATTTCGTGCTGGGGCCGGTGGCGGCGCTGGCCTATCGACTGCTGGCGCTGGCTTCGGAGCATGGCAAGACTGCCGCGCTGGTCGAGCGCGCGACTCAGCTGCGTCATGCCTTCGACTGGGTGCCTGTGCGTTTGTTGGCGGCGAGCTTCGCGCTGGTGGGCAACTTCGTCGCCGTCAGCCGCGTAATGCTCAGCGAGTTGCTCAACTGGAACATCAGCGCCGCGGCTTTGATCACCCGCGCCGGTTGTGTGGCCGGTGAAGTGCCCGCGCCGGTGGTCGGTGCCGAGGGCGTGAACAGCCTGGACGTGCTGTGGGAATTGCTGATTCGCTCGGCGATCGTCTGGTACGCCGGATTTGCGCTGTTTACGTTGTTTGTATGAGGTTTTGCGCAGCGGGGCGACGTAATGGCCGTACCCTCTGTAGCAGCACGGCTTGCCGGCGGTGATGGTCTTGAGATCGCTGCCGCTGGCAAGCCGTGCTGCTACAGATGACTCACGCTGCATATGACGATTTATCTGACAAGGAGCATTGCATGTCGAGCCCGCGAATCGAGAGGATCCTGATCACCAACGACGACGGCATTGACGCGCCGGGGCTTGAAGTCCTGGAAGCAGTGGCCCGCGAGTTGGCCGATGAAGTCTGGGTCGTCGCGCCGGATCAGGACCAGAGCGGCATCTCTCACGCCCTGAGCCTGCACCACCCATTGCGCGTGAAGGCCCGTGGCGAACGGCGTTTTTCCGTGTCAGGCACGCCTGCGGACTGCGTCGCGATCGGCCTGCGTCAGTTGATGGAAAAACCGCCGCAATTGCTGCTGTCGGGCATCAACAAGGGCGCCAATCTGGGCGTTGAAACGATGTTTTCCGGCACCGTGGGCGCAGCCATGGCGGGGCTGCTGCTGGGCGTGCCGTCGATTGCCTTGAGCCAGTTTTTCACCCGTCGCGATGCCGTGAAGTGGGGCACCGCCCGCGCGCTGGCGCCGGATGTGATTCGTCGGTTGATCAGCATGGAATGGGCCGCGGATGTCTGCCTCAACGTCAACTTCCCCGACGTCGCGCCAGAAGAGGCGGGGCCGCTGCAGATCACCCGTCAGGGCATCGGTCGCATGGATGGCCTGAACATCACTCAGCGCACCGACATGCGCGAACAGGGCTACTCCTGGCTGACCATCGACCGTCACGAGCGGCCCGATTTCGAGGACAGCGAGACCTGGGTCGTGACCCATGGCGGTATTTCGGCCACGCCTTTGCGTTTCGAGCGCACGGATCTCGATGTAATGGCTCGGTTGAAAAGCAGTCTTCCTGACTGAGACGTTTAGCTGCATGGCGCGCCGGGAGCGGTGATCTCGAGATCGCTGCCGCCGGCAAGCCGGACTGCGACAGCCGCATCTCATCTCATGCGAAAAACGATCTATTCGTTCGAACTGTCTCTGCCTATTCAATAACGCCCATCCCGTCGCTACTCATTTTGAAACTGTAAGAAGATGGCTTTTCGCTATCTGACTTTGTGGGCAGACTTTCTTGCTTAGTAACAAACCTTTGCTATAGCTAAAAGCCTCTCACTTCATCCCATGAGGCAACGGAATGTCAGTCGTAAAGAAAATGAGCGTGGGACAACTGACCATGTTGACGGCGGTCAACATGTTGGGCTCCGGCATTGTGTTATTGCCCACCAAACTCGCCGAAGTCGGCGGCATCTCCATTCTCTCCTGGCTGATCACGGCCACCGGCTCGCTGGCGCTGGCCTACGCGTTTGCCCGCTGCGGCATGCTCAGCCGCAAGACCGGCGGCATGGGCGGATATGCCGAATACACTTTTGGTAAGTCCGGCAACTACATCACTAACTACACCTACGGTTTGTCGTTATTGATTGCCAACGTGGCCATCAGCATTACCGCGGTGGGTTATATCCAGACGTTATTCGATATAAAACTGGGCTCGCTGCAAGTCGGCCTGGCGACCATCGCGTTGCTGTGGATTACCACGTTCGCCAACTTCGGCGGGGCACGTATTACCGGCAGAATCGGTTCGGTGACGGTTTGGGGCGTTATTGCCCCCGTGGTGTTGGTGTCGACCATCGGCTGGTTCTGGTTCGACAGTAGCGTGTACGCGGCAGGTTGGAACCCCCACGACAAAACCTGGTACGAGGCGGCGGGCGCTTCGGTGGCGATCACCTTGTGGGCGTTTCTCGGCCTTGAGTCGGCGTGCGCCAACGGCGATGCGGTGGAAAACCCCGAGAAGAACGTGCCTATCGCGGTACTCGGCGGCACCCTGGGCGCGGCCGTGATCTACATCGTCTCCACCAACGTCATCGCCGGTATCGTCGACAACGCCGAGCTGGTGTCGTCGACCGCGCCGTTTGGCCTGGTGTTCGCCAAGATGTTCACGCCCCTGATCGGCAACCTCGTCATGGGCCTGATGGTGCTGGCGTGCATCGGCTCGCTGCTGGGCTGGCAGTTCACCGTCGCGCAGGTGTTCAAAAGCTCGGCGGACACCGGTTACTTCCTGCCGATTTTCGCCAAGGCCAACAAACACGGGGTGCCGATCATCAGCATGCTGATCCTGCTGGCGATGCAGACGGCCATGGCCCTGCTGACCATCAGCCCCGATCTGGCCAAGCAGTTCGACACCCTGGTGAACCTCGCGGTGGTGACCAACCTGGTGCCGTACATCCTCTCGATGGCCACGCTGATGACCCTGCAAAAGGTCTCCAATGTGCCGGCCAACAAGGCACTGATCACCAACATCGTGGCCTACGTCGCTGCGGCCTACAGCTATCTGGCGCTGTACAGCTCCGGCGAGCAGGCGCTGATGCTCGGCGGCGTGGCGACGATTGTCGGCTACACGCTGTTCGGCTTCGTCAACACGCGCCTGATCAAACTGGAGGCCCTGAACAACAGCGTTCCGACCCAGACCGTCGCCGCGCAGCACATCGTGGGCGACCCCATCCCTGTGAATAACCTGCCTCTCAATAGCGTGAATCGGGCCACATTGGAGACTCAACCATGACGGAATACAGACACCTGCTCGGCATGCTGGCGCTGCTGGTCAGCAAGCAGCCCGACAAACGCAGCGTGTTCGGCAGGGCCTTGATCCAGCTGATCGCCGACGTCGAGGAGCGCTCCATCAGCGTGCTGACGTCGGAAAGCCTGAGCGACGCGAAGTCGATTCTGAGCACCGACCCGGCCATCCAGTGCGTGCTGCTCAGCTGGGAAATCGACGACAGCGCAGACCATCAGGAATGCATCGACCTGCTCACCGCCCTGCGCGAACGCAACACCCGCGTGCCGGTGTTTCTGATCAGTGATCGCAGCACCGCATCGAGTGTGCCGCTGATCGTGATGCAGCACGCCGACGACTTCATCTGGCTGCCGGAAGACACCAGCCGCTTCCTCAGCGGGCGGATCATGGCGGCCATCGAGCGCTATCGTCAGGCCGTGTTGCCGCCGATGTTCGGCGCGCTGCTCAAGTTCGCCCGCAGCTATGAGTACTCGTGGCACACACCAGGCCATGCCGGCGGCACGGCATTTTTGAAAAGCACCGCAGGCCGGGCGTTCTACGAGTTTTTTGGCGAGAATTTGCTGCGCTCCGACCTGTCGATTTCCGTCGGCGAACTGGGCTCGTTGCTCGATCACAGCGGGCCCATCGGCCAGGGCGAGCGCTACGCGGCCAAGGTGTTCGGCGCCCACCGCACGTACTACGTGACCAACGGCTCGTCGATGTCCAACCGTGTGATTCTGATGGCCAGCGTGACCCGCGATCAGATCGCCCTGTGCGACCGCAACTGCCACAAGTCTGCCGAGCACGCGATGACGCTGTCGGGGGCGATTCCGACGTATCTGGTGCCCACGCGCAATCGCTTCGGCATCATCGGCCCGATCCTGCCGCAGACCCTGAGCGCCGAGGGCGTAAAGGCGGCCATCGCCAACAACCCGCTGGTGAAAAGTCACATCGACCCGACGCCGGTGCACGCCATCGTCACCAACTCTACTTACGACGGCCTGACCTACAACGTCACCCGCGTCGAGGAGCTGCTGGGGCAGAGCGTCGACCGACTGCATTTCGACGAGGCCTGGTATGGCTACGCGCGCTTCAACCCGCTGTACAAGGATCGCTTCGCGATGCACGGCAGCCCCGACGATCATGACCCGTCCAAGCCCACCGTGTTCGCCACGCAATCGACCCACAAGCTGCTCGCGGCGCTGTCTCAGGCCTCGATGATTCATGTGCGCAACGGGCGCAACCCGATCCCTCATGGGCGCTTCAACGAATCGTACATGATGCACGCCTCGACCTCGCCCAACTACGCAATCATGGCTTCGTGCGACGTCAGCTCGGCGATGATGGAAGCCCCCAGCGGGCAGATTCTGACCAACGAATCCATCGAGGAAGCCATCGCGTTCCGCCAGGTGATTTCCCGCATGCAGAGCGACATGCTCAGCAACGACGACTGGTTTTTCTCCTGCTGGCAGCCGCCGTCGGTGCCGGTCGGCGCGACCTCGATTCCGTTCCACGAAGTGGACCCCGCCAGGCTCAAGGC
>CAURWS010000319.1:0-5364 GCA_963528485.1 uncultured Pseudomonas sp.
GGTCAGGTACGCATGTGCAGCTGGATGACCGCATTCGCCAGCAAGCCGGCTCCCACAGGGGCATCACCAGACAAGACACAGGTGTCGTACCTGGAAATGCCCATCGCTCTTACGAACCGCCTTTCTCGCCTTTCTCGTGAGAAGGGTCATAAGTGCGGGTCATGTCGCCGCCCAGGCGGAAGTTCTTGAACGGCTGCATCTTGTGCTTGCGTTCCAGCGTGTCCGGGCCGCAGTCATAGAGTGAGCAGTAGGGTTCCAGCCAGGCGAATTTCATGTCGGTTTTCAGGTCCGTCATGTCCTGCTTCACGCCGTCCTTGGCCTGGAATTCGTCACCCGAATCCTTGACCCCGGCCAGTACCCGGTCACCCAGGCGTTTGAGTGCGCCGTTGTTTTCCGGACGCAGATCGACGCCGTTGGCCTGAGCGAAACTGGCGATCATCGCCAGTGGCGGCAGGGCGTAGTTGTGGTACGCCAGCGCGCGCTGTTTGCGCTTGAGCTCGTTCGGCAGGAAGCCCTGCTGGTCGATCTGATTGGCCGCGACCTTGAACTCTTTCACCGACCAGTCGAACAGGTCCTTGCGGTTGGTCGCCACGGCGGTGGACATCACCGACCAGGCTGCCCAGTAGGAGTGGTTGTTGATCTTCTCCAGCGGCAGGTTGCTCCAGTCGCTGACCACCTGATCGGCCAGCTTGCTGAACCAGGCCTCGATCACTTGCGCATCCTGACCACGGGTGGCCAGTGGGTGCGACTCGGAGAACTTCAGGCGCAAGTAAGACGAGGACATGCTGCCCAGCGCCCATTTGCGCATCGACTTGCCGGTGTGGTTGAAGTCCTTGGACTCCAGCGCGTCAGCCTTGGCCCAGGTGGTGAGCATGCCCAGGGCGCAATCGAGCTGCTCGGGACGACCATCACGCATGTACTGCATCACCACTTTGGCGGTGTTGCGTTCCATGGTGGTGATGTCCTTGGTGGTGTCGCGGAAGGCTTGCTCCGACGCGACGTTCAGCGTCGCGCGGGCCTTGTCCGAGCCCTCATACTTGCTGCGGAACTGCAGCGGGCCGGTGTAGGGCTGCGGGGTCGCTTCACAGGTGAACTTGTTCTCGCCGGTCTTGAATTTTTCCACACCCTCGTAGTAACCCTGTGGCGGTACGAGGGTCGACGCGGCACTGGCGCTGGTGGCGAATACCGAAGCAGACAGCACGGCCAGCGAGAGAAGGGTGGGGAGCATCAGTTTTGGAGTGTGCATAAGAGCCTCATAGCCCGGCTTGCGCGGTTTGATGCGCGACATTCGGGAACACGTTGCGTTTGCATACTTTCGCTTCGACTTCCTGCGGTGCAGCGCCCGCTTCAGGACCCTGCACTTCCAGTGCGAGCAGTTGCTGGTCAGCCCAGTCCTTGTCATCGCGCAGTTCGAAGGAGAAGCGCCCGTCGGTTTCGGATGTTTCAGGTTTTTCGATCTTCAGGTCTTCGTGGCGGCCGTTCATGTACCACAGGCGCGCCTGAAGGGTTTTCACCGAGGTGTCGGCGAACTTGATGTCGATCTGATTACTGCCGTTGCGCACATCCTTGATGCCGTTTTTGCCGTTGACCAACAGCTCGTTGGTGCCAGGCTTGAGGGAGGTTTTGGTGGTCATCAGCGCCGGTTTGCCTTCGCAGCCGTTATCCAGCAGCGACATCATCTGGCGATAGATGGTCTCTTGATCCAGACGGTACAGCGGAGAGAATTCCCAGATGAGAATCTTCGGCGGATGCTTCTGAAAGTCGTCGCTGCCCAGGTACTGCAGCATCGACCCTTCAAGGCCGCCGCCGGGGAAGGCGACGTTCAACACGTCGGCACCGATGTATTCCTGCAGAAAACCGGCAAAGTTGTAGTTCTTGCCGCTGTGACTGGTACCGACCAGGGTGATTTCCGGGTTGCCGGAATCGCCGAACAGGTCGCCGTCGGCCGCTTCGCCCTTGGGTTCGGTCTCGAACTGATCCATGTACTGGATGGCGTAGCTGGTGCCGCACAATTGACCGGCCATGTTGTGCAGAGTGCCCTTCTTGCCCATGCGACCTGACAAATGGGTCTCGAATTCGCGCTTTGGAATGTCCTTGAAGGCGGCCATTTTGTGCACCGAATCGGCGACGATTTTCGCCGTGCGCTGGGCGCCGTACGGGGTCCAGTGCTGGTCACCACGGAAGTAGAAATCATGGGCCTGCTGCTCGTTGGTCAGCGGCGACAGGTCCGGCACGGTGTAGCCCATTTTCGCGAAGCGACCGAGCATGGCCTGGTAGTTGCGCAGCGCGGTGTTGTAATCGAACTTGTCACGCTCGGCCGGGAACAGCTTGTTGCGATCGACCAGACCGCGGGTCGGCTGATACACCACTACCAGCTCCACGCCCTTGCTCTTGAAGGCGTCGTGCAGCTGTTGCATGCGGCGGTAACCTTCGGGCGTGGTGTCGAACTCGGTGCGCAAATCTTCTTTGGTACGGAACAGCCAGTCGCCCTGAGCCTGCACCAGCGTGGTGAAGTTCTGCTGGTAGCGGGTGACGTAGTTTTTCTCGTCGTGCGCTTCCGGGCACAAGCTGCAGCAAGGCTCGGCGGTGAAGTTCGGCGCCGTGGCATCGGCCGCCGACGCAGCGTTGCTGGCCGCGAACAGCGCGGCGGTGAGGCCCGACAGCGACAGCAATTTGATCAAGTGTGCGTGCATAGAAATGGCTTCCTCAGTCCCGGAGTTGTTTCTGGCTTTCGACCGGGTCGATCAACACGGCTTTTTGTTGGCGTACCAGCAGATCGAGGATTTCGTCCTGACGATCGCCGAGCACGCCGTTGAAGCTGATCCCGCTGCTCTTGGTCGGCGCGAGCATCGACACCTTGTACAGCTCGACACTCAGGGGCGAGTCGATGGACAGGGGGCCAGAACCGTTGGAGGTCAGTTCGCCACCGACCATGATCAGCGACACTTCGGCGTCGAACGGATCGAGCTTGATGTCGCGGTCGGTGTCGGACAGGTCCTTGATGTGACCGTAAACGCCCATCAGGCCGTTGCCGATGGCCAGGTTCTCGTACAGCTTGATGTTGGTGCTGTTGCGAACCCGGATGCCGTGGCGCTTGTTGGCGAACACGCGGTTGCCCCACAGCAGGTTGTCGGCGCTCTCGTACAACGTGATGCCGTCGGTGTGGTTGCGGTAGATCTGGTTGTAGGCCACCAGATTGTTCACGCTGTTACGGTCCAGAACGATGCCGGACAGGTGGTTCTCGTAGCTCTTGTTGTTGATGATGAAGCTGTCGTTCACCTCACGGGAGATGATGATCCCGTGCTTTTTCTTGGTCCCGTACACCGTGTTCTCGGCAATGATCAGACCGTGGGAACGGTCGTGTGGGTCGATGCCGTAGATGATGTTGTCGCGGTAGGTGTTGCCCTTGACCACGAAGTCGCGGGTTTCATAGCAGTAGTAGCCGTACCACATGTCCGAGAACTCAGAATTGACGATCCAGCCGGTCGGATCCGGGCGGTTCATCTGAGCCTTCATGTTCGGCGTGTACTGGGAAATACTCACCCCGTACGACTTGCTGTTGTTGTAGCCAAGGCTGGCGACCTTGGTGTTGAACAGGTAGGTCTGGCTGCCGCCCCAGGACAGCAGGAACGGACGAAATTCCTTCGGCGTCTTGTAGATCGACGGGCCGTTGGCCTTCTCGCTCCAGCCGGTCAGTCGGGTGTCCTGCATGAACAACTGGTTGTCGTTGACCAGGAACGCACCGGCTTCCTGAGACAGGCGCAGCTCGGTGGTTTTCTTGTCGACTTCGAAGATGCCTTTCTTGCCCACCACGATTGGCAGACGCGCCAGGAACACACCCGGCGAGGTTTCGCTCAGGTACTGTTTGGGCACTTTCTTCGCCAGTTCCTGAAGGGTCATGTAGCCGTCGTCGACGAAGATCGCCTGGGGGATGCCGTGTTGACGGGCCACCCATTCGGCCATCTTGTTATCGCCGCCGATGAACTCCTTCAGCGCGTCTTCCTGCATCATGCGGCGGATCGACACCTTGCCTGGTTTGCTGCGCACGATCTTCTTCTGCATGGCCTGCTGGGTGTAACCCGAGAGGTCCGGCAGCTTGGGTTTGTTCATCATCAACGGGCCCGGGTCGGGGCTGGTGATGGTGTAGGTCTTGGCCTGATGCAGGCCTTTGACCACGTCATCGTCGGCGGCCGGTTGAGCCGCTGGCGCAGGCGTTGCCGGCGTGGTGTTGGCCATCGCCGGGACGCCGGACAACAGCAGCACGCCACCGAGCACCGCACTTCTCAGTGCAGCGCTTTCCAGCAGGGCGTGGGGCCAGGCCCGTGACCGCAAACTGTTTGCTTGGCTGTTCATGTCATTGCACTCCTATCGCGGCTTGCATCAGAAGCGCCAGATGACGTCGACGATGGCGCGGTGCATGTAGTTGTCCACACCGCTGCCATAGGCATCGCCGGGTTTGAACACGCCCGCACGCAGGCGAATCAGCGCCGACGGCTCGTCGAAGGACTGGCTGACCGAGGTCGGCAGCAGGCCCTGCTTGAAGTATTTGGTGACCACCAGGTCCATCTCCTGACCCAGGTCCTTGTTGCCGTCTTCCATTGGCAAGGACGTGAAGGTCGAGACGCCATCGGCATCGACGCTCTCGCTGGCAGGGTTCACGCCTGCACCACCGATGCCCGCGTGGCCATCGACGCGACGGAACTTGTGATAGATCAGCGAGGCGTCGTAGTCCTCTTGCACCTGCCAGGAGGCGAACAGCGAGCCGGATTCCACGTTGGCCATTTCGCCCTGGAAGGCTTCACCGAAGCGGTGCACGCGCGAGCGGGTACCGGTCCAGTTCGAGCGGTTGCTCTCAAGGCCGTTCTGCTCGTAGTTCTTGCTGGCGCGCGAGTAAGCGCCGCCGACCTGCCATTGCGGATCGAGACGCAAACGCAGGCCCAGATCGGTCGCCCAGCCGCTCACGTGGCTGCTGTCTTTCTGACCGGCCAGGTACTGGTCGGTGGTGGCGTCGTAGGTCGAACCGATCTGATCGCGGTTACCGGTCAGCCAGGTCAGGCTGCCCCAGTAGTTGACGGTGTTCAGGTTGCGATAGTTGTAGGCATCGCTGTTGGCCTGCAGGCCGAGCCAGGTCAGGTCGCCACGGCTGGTCTTGTCCAGATCGTCGATAGCCTCGCCCTGATGCTTGAGGCTGCCGTCGTCATGGCTGTGGTGCGCCCGAATGCCGGCCCACTGGCCTGGCATCCATTGGTATTCCACATCGCCGAACAGGTGCTGGCGATCCTTGTCCTGTGCCGACAGCTCGGTGAGGTCGGTGCGGTATTCGCTGAAGCGCTGGGCGGCGCCGACTTCTGCCTTG
Organism: uncultured Pseudomonas sp.; assembly: GCA_963528485.1. Taxonomy (GTDB): domain Bacteria; phylum Pseudomonadota; class Gammaproteobacteria; order Pseudomonadales; family Pseudomonadaceae; genus Aquipseudomonas. The sequence goes on from CAURWS010000319.1 coordinate 5,357, forward strand.
AGCAGGGT
>CAURWS010000320.1:0-5330 GCA_963528485.1 uncultured Pseudomonas sp.
CGGTTATCTGCTCTCGACCCCGGCGCTGGTGTTGTTCGTCGGCCTGCTGGTGTTGCCGTTGCTGCTCACCTTGGTGCTGTCGTTCAACGTGTTCGATTACACGGTGGGCGTCAAAAGCGGCAGTTGGACCTTCGCCCAGTACCTGAACCTGATCACCGATTCATACTTCTACGAGATCTTCTTTCGCACCTTCTGGATCAGCGCACTGGTCACCCTGCTGTGCGTGGTGATCGGTGTACCCGAGGCCTACATCCTCAGCCGCATGGGCACGCCGTGGCGCTCGATCTTCCTGATCCTGATTCTCACGCCGCTGCTGATTTCGGTGGTGGTGCGGGCCTTTGGCTGGAGCCTGCTGCTGGGCGCCGACGGTCTGATCAACCAGGCGATCCAGGCGCTTGGCGGGCGCCCGATCAAGATGCTCTACACCCCGTTCGCCGTGGTGCTGGCGCTGGTCCACGTGATGCTGCCGTTCATGATCATTCCGGTGTGGACCTCGCTGCAGAAGCTCGACCGCTCCGCCGAACAGGCCGCGCTGTCGCTGGGCGCGAGCCAGGCCACGGTGATGCGTCAGGTGGTGCTGCCGCAAGTCATGCCAGGTGTGCTGTCCGGCACGCTGATCGTGTTCGGTTTGTCGGCCAGCTCCTTCGCCATTCCGGGCCTGCTGGGCGGGCGTCGCTTGAAGATGGTCGCCACCACCGTCTACGACCAGTACCTCTCGGAACTCAACTGGCCCATGGGCGCGGCCATTGCCGTTGCGCTGCTGCTGATCAACCTGCTGGTGATGCTGTCGTGGAACCGGCTGGTCGAAGGCCGCTATAAAAAATCCCTGGGGGAATGACCGATGTCCAAGAACGGCCCTCTTGCCCTGTCCTTTCACGCCCTGATCGTGGTGTTCATGCTGGCGCCGCTGCTGGTGGTGTGTCTGGTGGCGTTCACTCCGGAAAACACCCTGAGCCTGCCGTGGCACGGCTTTTCCCTGCGCTGGTTCGCTGCGGTGTTCGAGCGCGCCGACTTTATTCAGTCTTTCTATAACAGCCTGATTCTGGCGGTGGTCGCAGCCACGCTGGCGACCTTGATTGCCGTGCCGGCGGCGCTTGCGATCACGCGTTATCGGTTCCCGGGACGCAACTTTCTCAACGGCCTGTTTCTGTCGCCGATCATCATCCCGCACCTGGTGCTGGGCGTGGCGATGCTGCGCCTGTTCGCGCTGATGGGGGTCAATGGCAGCTTCGTCTGGCTGATGTTCGCGCACGTGGTGGTGATTACGCCGTACGTGCTGCGGCTGGTGATCGCGGCGGCCATCGGCGTTGATCGCAGCGCCGAGCAAGCAGCGCAATCCCTGGGTGCCAGTCGCTTCACGCTGTTCCGCCAGATCACCCTGCCGATGATCCTGCCGGGCGTCGCCGGGGGCTGGCTGCTGGCGTTCATCAACAGCTTCGACGAAGTGACCCTGTCGATCTTCGTCACCTCGCCCTCGACCCAGACGTTGCCGGTGCGCATGTACGTGTACGCCACCGAATCCATCGACCCGATGATGGCCGCCGTGTCGGCGCTGGTCATCGCACTGACGGCCGCCACCATGATCATTCTCGACCGGGTTTACGGCCTGGATCGCGTGCTGGTGGGGCGCCACTGATGCCCTCTATTTCAATCACCCCACGCCTTGCAGAGAACGCACCATGGCATTGCTGAAACGACTGGCCGAACACGACCGCGAGATCCTGCCCTTCACCCTCGACGGCCAGCCTGTCAGTGGCCTTGCGGGCGATACCTTGCTGACCGCCATGCTGACCTGCGCCGATCACCTGCGCGGCAGCGATTTCAGCGCCGAACCCCGCGCCGGTTTCTGCCTGATGGGCGCCTGCCAGGATTGTTGGATCAAGCTGGGCGACGGCCGCCGGGTGCGTGCTTGCGCCACGCTGCTGGAACCGGGGCTGAGCGTCAGCCGCGAGCCGGGGCGCAACCTATGAAACCCACCGACATCGTCATCGTCGGCGCTGGCCCGGCGGGCATTCGTGCGGCGCAAACCCTGGTGGCTTATGGGCTACAGCCTTGCCTGATCGATGAAAGCCTGCGCGGCGGCGGGCAGATCTATCGTCGTCAGCCCGAGAATTTCAAGCGTTCGACCAAGGCGCTGTATGGCTTCGAAGCGTCGAAGGCCGAAGCGGTGCATTCGACGCTGGATGGCCTGAGGAACGAGATCGACTACCGCCCGGAAACCCTGGTGTGGAACGCCGAATCTCAGACCCTCGACACCCTGTGCAACGGCGTCGCGGCGCAAGTGCCGTACAAGCATTTGATCGTCGCCACCGGTGCCACCGACCGGATTCTGCCGGTGCCGGGCTGGACGCTCCCCGGCGTCTATAGTCTGGGCGCTGCGCAGATCGCCTTGAAGTTTCAGGGCTGCGCCATCGGCGAGCGCGTGGTGTTTGCCGGTAGCGGGCCGCTGCTCTATCTGGTCGCCTACCAATACGCCAAGGCCGGGGCGAAAGTGCTGGCGGTGCTCGACAGCTCGCCCCTGTCGGCGCAGACCCGCGCCCTGCCCAGCCTGCTCGGCCAACCGGCGACGCTGGCCAAGGGCATCTATTACCGGGGCTGGCTCACGGCCCATGGCATCGCGGTGCATCAGGGGGTCGAGCTGGACAGCATTCAGGGGCAGCAGCGCGTGAGGAGCGTGCAATGGCGCGATGGCGAGCAGCTCAAGCGCCTGGACTGCGACGCAGTCGGCTTCGCCCACGCCTTGCGCAGCGAAACCCAACTGGCCGATTTGCTCGGCTGCGAATTCGCCTGGAGCGCGCTGAACCGGGCCTGGCTGCCGAGCCGCGATGCCGCTGGCCGCAGCAGCGTCGAAGGCGTTTATCTGGCGGGTGACGGCGCGGGAATCATGGGCGCTGACGCCGCAGAAATGGCCGGTGAGCTTGCCGCCTTGACCCTGCTCAGCGACACCGGGCATCACATCGATCAGGCCCGAAGTGACGAATTGCAACGCCGCCTCGAAGGCATTCAGCGCTTCCGCCACGGGCTGGAAACCGCCTTCCCGTTCCCCGAGAACTGGGCCGCCAACGCGCCGGACGCGATGACCGTGTGCCGCTGCGAAGAAGTCAGCGCCGGGGATATTCGTCAGACCGTCGCCCAGGGCCATTGGGAGGTGAACCGGGTCAAGGCCATGTGCCGCGTCGGCATGGGCCGTTGTCAGGGTCGCATGTGCGGGCTGGCAGCGACCGAAATCGTCGCCCAGGCCGCCGGGCGGGACATCGCCAGCGTTGGCCGTTTGCGCGGTCAGGCGCCGATCAAGCCGCTGCCCTTTGGCGTGGAGATCGAACCATGAGCCTGCCCATTGAAGTGGATGCCGTGGTCATTGGCGGCGGCATTGTCGGTTCGTCCGCTGCGCTGTTTCTGGCGAAAGCCGGCAAGCGTGTGGCCTTGCTGGAGCGGGACTTTTTCGGCTCCCATTCCAGCGGCGTGAATTATGGCGGCGTGCGCCGCCAGGGACGTCCACTGTCGCAATTGCCGCTGTCGCAACGGGCCCACGGGCTCTGGAGCGAGCTGCAGAACCTGATCGGCATCGACGGCGAATACCTGCGCTCCGGCCACCTGAAACTGGCCCGCAGCGACAAGGACATGACCGCGCTGGTGGCCTATGAACAGGCCTCGCGGGGCTTTGGCCTGCACCTGCAATTGCTTGACCGCACGCAATTACGCGCACGCTTCCCTTGGGCAGGCGATGTGGCGGTCGGCGCATCGTTGTGCGCGGACGATGGTCATGCCAACCCGCGTCTGGTCTCCCCCGCATTCGCCTTTGCTGCGCGCCGTGCCGGGGCGCAGGTGTTCGAACAGGCACAGGTCACCCAGGTCAGCCATGACGGCGGTGCTTTTGAGGTGCGCACGGCCAGCGGTCAAACTTTTCGCGCACCGTGGCTGCTGAACTGCGCCGGGGCCTGGGCGTCTGCGCTGGCCGAGCAGTTCGGCGAACCAGTGCCCATGCACTCGGGGCACCCGGCGATGCTGGTCACCGAGCCGTTGCCGATGTTTATGGACGTCAGCACCGGCGTCGAGGGCGGCGGCATCTACGCCCGCCAGGTCGCGCGGGGCAATTGCGTGCTCGGCGGCGGCCAGGGCTTCCCCCTCGACCCGACCAGGGCGCGCCCCGGTCAGGCAGCGATTCTGGAGATCCTGCGCAACGCCGTCGAACTGTACCCGCCGCTGGCGGGCGCTCAGGCGATTCGCACCTGGAGCGGCACCGAAGGCTATTTACCGGATCGCGAACCGGTTCTGGGTCCCAGCTCGACCCAAGCGGGTCTGCTGCACGGCTTCGGCTTTGCCGGTTCCGGCTTTCAGATCGGCCCCGCCGCAGGCGAAGCCCTGGCGCAAATTGTTTGCACCGGCGCGCCAGACATCGCCCTCGACGCGTTTTCCATCACCCGTTTTCAAGCGGTAAAGCCTGCTACTGCCGCGCCTCCCCGCGCGGACAACGTTATCCCTTTGCTCAGAGGAAGATCGCAGCCATGAACACCCTGAAAAGCCTCAAAGGTTTCGCCCTGACCGGCCTCGCCTGTTTGCCCCTCGCCGCGCTGTTGGTGTCGACATCGGCTCAGGCGCAAACGACCCTGTACCTGGGCATGAACGGCGGCACCATGGAGCGGCTTTACGCCGATCAGGTGCTGCCGGCGTTCGAGAAGGCCAACAACGTCAAGGTGGTGATCGTGCCGGGCACCTCGTCGGACATCCTCGCCAAGGTGCAGGCGAGCAAGGACAACCCGCAGATGCACGTGATGTTCCTCGACGACGGCATCATGTACCGGGCGATTTCCATGGGCCTGTGCGGCAAGCTGCAACCGAGCGCGGCCCTGGCGGACATCCCCGCCAAGGGCAAGATCAAGGACGAAGCGGTGGCCGTGAGCCTGGGCGTGACCGGTCTTGCATACAACACCAAGATGTTCCAGGAAAACGGCTGGAGCGCGCCGACGTCGTGGGCAGACATGGCCGACAAGCGCTACAAGGACAAGCTGGTGTTCCAGTCGCTGGCCTCCAGCACCTTCGGCCTGCACGGTTTTCTGATGTTCAATCGCTTGCAGGGCGGCAACGAGACCAACGTCGAACCGGGCTTCAAGGCCTGGCCGAAAACCGTCGGGCCTAACGTGCTGGAATACATCGCCAGCTCCGCGAAGATCTCCGAAATGGTGCAGACCGGCGAAGCGGCGTTGTTCCCGCTGACGCCCACTCAAGTCACCGCGCTGAAGCTCAAGGGCATCCCGGTGGAATACGCCCCGCCCAAGGAAGGCGCCGTAGTGCTGAACGTGGCCGAATGCACCATCGCCAACAACGATCAG
>CAURWS010000321.1:0-5316 GCA_963528485.1 uncultured Pseudomonas sp.
GTGCACAGCAGGGCCATGACCGGTACGCGCAAGGCGCCGGCAAAGCTGCTCAGGCGACCTTCGATCCAGCCCTTGATGTCTGCGCCGAACAGGATCAGCAGGCATCCTACCAACGCCAGTGCGATTTCCGACAGGTTGCTACGGCTCCAGCGAGAGACAGTGGCCAGCAGGTCGAGTACGAGGTCCATTCAGTTTCCTTTGCGTTAAGCCTTAAAGAAGAAAGTACTGCAGCAGGTCATTGAGGAACAGTTGACCCCGGGCAGTCGCCACCAGGCGTGTCGGATCGGCTTCCAGCAAGCCCCGTTGTTCGGCCTGCTGGCGGGCGCTGGCGAGCGAATCGACGCTTAGACCGGTGCGGCGCTGAAATAATGCAGCGTCGACGCCATTTGTCAGGCGCAGGGCGTTCATCAGGAATTCAAAGGGCATTTCGTCCAGCGGCAGCCGCTTTTCTCCCGCCTGAAACGCCTTGGCAGGATTCAGATAATCCTTGGGCAGCCGGGTTTTCCAGGTGCGGATAATGCGCCCGTCCGGATGACTGAGCTTGCCGTGGGCGCCTGCGCCGATGCCGATAAAGTCGCCGAAACTCCAGTAATTCAGATTGTGCCGTGCGGCGCGTCCGGGTTGTGCGTAGGCCGACACCTCATATTGGGCGTAGCCGTTTTCCCGCAGCAGCGTCTGACCTGCCTCTTGAATGTCCCACAGGATGTCGTCTTCCGGCAGCGTGGGCGGCTGATTCCAGAACACGGTGTTCGGTTCGAGGGTCAGCTGATACCAGGACAGGTGCGTCGGCGCGAGGGCGATGGCCTGACGCAGGTCGCCCAACGCATCGTCCTGCGACTGATCGGGGAGGCCGTGCATCAAGTCCAGGTTGAAGTTGTCGAAGCCCGCCTGACGCGCCATGTCAGCTGCACGCACGGCTTCATCGCCGTTGTGAATGCGGCCGAGGGCCTTGAGCTTGGCTTCCTGAAAACTCTGGATACCGATGGACAGGCGATTGATGCCCAGACCCCGATAGGCGCTGAACTTGACCTGCTCGAAGGTGCCGGGGTTGGCTTCCAGGGTGATCTCGATGTCCGGGGCGAAGCGGATGCGCTGCTCCACGCCCTTCAGCAGCCGCCCAAGGGCATCGGCGCTGAACAGGCTGGGCGTGCCACCGCCGAAAAAGATCGTGCTCAGCTCGCGCCCATAGACGTGGGGCAGGTCCTGATCGAGGTCGGCCAGCAGTGCGTCGACGTACTCCTGTTCGGGGAGTACGGCGCTGGCGGTGTGGGAGTTGAAGTCGCAGTACGGGCATTTGCGCACGCACCACGGAATATGGATGTACAGCGACAGCGGGGGCAGCTCGGGCAGCGGGCTTCTCGGCTGCTCGGAGCTGAAACCGGCCGCGCCAAGGATCAGCGGCCGGGTGGTGGAATCCTGGGTCATTGCCCCGCCACATCCAAGAGCAGGCGCTGACGCAGAATGGCCATGGCGCGGGCGCGGTGGCTGATCTGGTTCTTGTCGGCCGGGGTCAGCTCGGCGCTGGACAGATTGCGCTCAGGCACCCAGAACAGCGGATCGTAGCCGAAACCGTGCTCGCCACTGGCGGCCGTGAGAATGCGCCCATGCCACAGGCCTTCGCAGAGGATCGGCAGCGGGTCATCGGCATGCCGCACCAGCGCCAACACGCAGACGAACTGCGCGCCACGCTGGTCTTCAGGTACGTCCTTCAAGGCGTCCAGCAGTTTGGCGTTGTTCGCCGCATCGCCTTTGCCGTCGGCGTAACGTGCCGAATAAATGCCCGGCGCGCCACCGAGAAAGTCCACCGCCAGGCCCGAATCATCGGCCAGCGCCGGCAGGCCGGAAATGCGCGCGGCATTGCGGGCCTTGAGGATCGCGTTCTCGACGAACGACAGGCCGGTTTCTTCAGGCTCTACGCTGCTGAACTCGCCGATCGAGCGCAGCTGCACGCTGCCGCCGAGCATGGCCTGGAGTTCCTTGAGTTTGCCGGCGTTGTGGCTGGCCAGTACGAGTTGGGAAAAATTCATCATTCGTCCGAGAAAATCTGTTGGTTGAAGCTGAGCGTATGGCGTTCGCCGTCGCCCGCTTTGACGTTGATCGTGAAGACGTAAGTGGCCTGTGTGTCGGGCTCCACCTCGAACTGGGCAATGTAATTGACCGAGCTGTTTTCGCTGATCGGCCTGAAGCTCAGGGCTTTCTTGCGGCCGGTCAGGTCAGCAACCGAACCATCGACGCTGGCCGCGACGGTCTTGCCGTCCTTGATCGCGGTGATGTTGATCACGCCCTGGCCCTTGCTGCGGATCAGGCCGTTGTCCTTGGCGATCCCCGGCTGCAGCAGCCCCGAGGCGAAGGCGTTGTAGTGAATGATCAGGTCGCCGAACTGTTGCTGGCGGTTCAGGCTGGCGCTGTCGGCGGCCATCACGGGCGAGGCCAGTGCCAGCAGCACGCCCAGCATTGCTATCAGACGAGCCATGATCATTCTCCATCTTGTAGGGGTCACACGGCGATCTGGTGGTCCTGCAAGCCGGGGCTGCTGACCCGATAGATGCCGATCTCACCCAACAGATTAGGCCATAGCTTGCTCGCCCAGCCATGACGATGCTGCTGATCGACCGCCAGCCGATCAATGACCTTGGCCGAGCGACCCCGGCATAGCTCTTCGAAGTCCTCGAAGGTGCAGAAGTGGATATTCGGCGTGTTGTACCAGGTGTATGGCAGGAACTCGGAAACCGGCATGCGGCCCTTGCTCGCCAGGTACCAGCGGCAGCGCCAGTGGCCGAAGTTTGGGAAGGTGATGATGCACTGACGGCCCACGCGCAGCATTTCGTCGAGGATCTTGTCGGGGTAATGCACGGCCTGCAGGGCTTGGGTCATGACCACGATGTCGAAACTGTTGCTGGCGAAGTTGCCCAGGCCCTTGTCCAGGTCCTGCTCGATGACGTTGACGCCCCGCGCCACGCAGCGGGCGATGTTGTCGGCGTCGTTTTCCAGGCCGTAGCCGGTCACTTGCTTGTTGTCCTTCAACCAGGCCAGCAATTCGCCGTCGCCACAGCCGAGGTCGAGCACGCGGCTGCCTGCCGGTATCCAGTCTTGGATGATTTCCAGGTCGGCTCTCATGGTGTCCTCAGAGTGCAATTCGGTTCATGTAGCTGGAGAAGGCCTGCAGGTAGCGCGGGATCGGCATCAGGAAGGCGTCGTGGCCTTGCGGTGCGTCGATCTCCAGGTAGCAGACGTCCTTTTTTGCGGCGATCAGTGCATCCACCAGCTCACGGGAGCGGGCCGGCGAGAAGCGCCAGTCGGTGGTGAACGACATCACGCAGAATTTCGACGAGGCGCCAGCGAAGGTCGCCGCCAGGTTATCGTTGAAGTTGGCCGCCGGATCGAAGTAGTCCAGCGCCTTGGTCATCAGCAGGTAGGTGTTGGCGTCGAAACGCCCGGAGAACTCCTCGCCCTGATAACGCAGGTAGCTTTCGACCTGGAACTCGACGCTGTGGAAGTCGTAGTTGAGGTTTTCGTTCTTCAGGCCACGGCCGAATTTCTCGCCCATGGAGTCGTCGGACAGGTAGGTGATGTGGCCGACCATGCGTGCCAGCATCAGGCCGCGCTTGGGGATCACGCCCATTTCCTGGAACGAGCCGCCGTGGAATTCCGGGTCGGTCAGAATCGCCTGACGCGCGACTTCGTTGAAGGCGATGTTCTGCGCCGACAGCTTGGGCGCCGAGGCGATGGCCAGGCAGTGACGTACGCGATCCGGGTAGGTGATGGTCCACTGCAACGCCTGCATGCCGCCCAGGCTGCCGCCGACGATGGCCGCCCATTGCATGATGCCAAGGCTGTCGGCCAGTCGCGCCTGACTGTGCACCCAGTCTTCGACGGTCAGCACCGGGAAGTTGGCGCCGAACGGCTTGCCGGTTTCCGGGTTGATGCTGCTCGGGCCGGTGGAGCCATTGCAGCCGCCGAGGTTGTTCAGGCTGACGACGAAGAATTTACGGGTGTCGATCGGCTTGCCAGGACCGATGCAGCTGTCCCACCAGCCCGGTTTGCGGTCTTCGGCGCTGTGGTAGCCAGCGGCATGGTGATGGCCGGACAAGGCGTGACAGATCAGCACCGCGTTGCTTTTGGCAGCGTTGAGTTGACCGTAGGTTTCGTAGATGAGGTCGTAATCGGCCAGCGAACGACCGCAGGCCAGAGCCAGTGGCTCGCTGAAATGCGCCGTCTGCGGCGTGACTAGACCGACAGAATCTTCGGGAAAGACCGTGGACATCGACCCTGCTCTCGCTGAAATGAGGCGTAAGTCTAAAGATCACGGGGGGTAGCGGCAAGCAAACAACGGGGCGGCTGGCAGATGAGTACCTGTAGGAGTGAGCTTGCTCGCGATCGCGGTGTATCAGACGCCATCTACGGATCTGACACACCGCCATCGCGAGCTAGCTCACTCCTGCAGGGTTGTGCGTCGCGGCGCTTTAAATCAACCGCCACAACTCCTGCGGCATGCCTGCGTAGGCAGCCAGTTCAGGCATCACGTACGACTGCAGCACCTGGATCGCCAGGAAGGCGAAGATCGGCGAGATGTCGAGGCCGCCGAGATTCGGGATGATGCGACGAAACGGCGCCAGGATCGGCTCGCTGATCTGGTAGGCCAGTTCGGCAGCCGGGTTGTGGGTGCCTGGCGCGATCCAGGAGACGATCACCATGATGATCATCGCCACCCAGAAGATCTTCAGCAGCAGTGAGGTGATGCCGATGATCGACCACATCAGCAGGTGCGGCACATCGCCGATGGTGCCGTAGGTCATCATCAACACGAAGGCCATCAGCAGCATCTGAATCACGATCGCCAGCAGCAGCGACGAGGTGTCCAGGCCCAGCACGCTCGGCACGATGCGGCGGATCGGCTTGAGCAGCGGCTGGGTCGCGCGCACGGCGAACTGGCTGAGCGGGTTGTAGAAATTGGCCTTGACCAGTTGCAGCACGAAGCGCAGCAGAACGATGGTCAGGTACAGGCTGATCAGCGTCTGGATGACGAAAATCGTGGCGCCGGTGAGTGCATTCATAGATCGCTCCTTATTTGCCCAGCAGTTCGGCGAGTTCGGCCGAGCGGTGTGCAGCGGCGCCAAGCGCCTTTTCAACGATCGCTTCGAAACCGTCCGCCTGGAACGATTTGATCGCCGCTTCCGTGGTGCCCGCAGGCGAGGTGACGCGACGACGCAGTTCGGCGGCATCGACATCGCTGGTGGTGGCCATGCGCGCAGCACCCAAGGCTGTTTCCTGGCTCAGCTGCTTGGCGACCTCCGGCGACAGGCCCAGCTTCACGCC
>CAURWS010000322.1:0-5314 GCA_963528485.1 uncultured Pseudomonas sp.
CTCGTCGAGCCACTCGTTGAGGTCGTCAGTGTCCAGATCCGGCAGCGGTTCGATCTCGACCCGCAGATGTTCGTTCAGGCCGCGCAATGCCGCAGCCAGTGGCTCCAGCGGCGAGACGCCGAGCCCCCAGCCCGGCAGCAGGATCAAGCGATCACGCATGTTGTGGCTCCCCCGATTCACGTTCGCCCAGCAGCGGGTAACACTGCTCCAGTGCTTGCAACAATAGCTGCACCTGGGCTTCGCTGTGGGCCGCCGACAAGGTAACGCGCAAACGCGCGCTGCCCGCAGGCACGGTGGGCGGGCGGATCGCGGTGACCATCAGGCCGCGCTCGCGCAGCATTTGCGACAGGCGCAAAGCGCGGTCGCTGCTGCCGATGAGGATCGGCTGGATCGGCGTGAAGCTGTCCATCAATTCCAGGCCAATCGCCTGAGCGCCTTCGCGAAATTGCTTGATCAGCGCCCGCAAATGCTCGCGACGCCAGTGCTCGGTGCGCAGCAACTCGAGGCTTTTCAGCGTCGCACAGGCCAAAGCCGGAGGCTGGCTGGTGGTGTAGATGTAGGGACGAGCGAACTGGATCAGCGTCTCGATCAGCGCCTCGCTGCCCGCGACGAAAGCGCCTGCGGTACCGAACGATTTGCCAAGGGTGCCGATCAACACGGGCACGTCTTCCATGCTCAAACCGAAGTGCTCGACGATGCCTGCGCCGTTTGCCCCCAAGGGGCCGAAGCCATGGGCGTCATCGACCATCAGCCAGGCGTTTTTGGCCTTGGCAACCCTGGCCAGCGCAGGCAGGTCTGCGATGTCACCGTCCATGCTGAACACGCCGTCGGTCACCACCAGGGTATCGCCCACAGCCTTTTCCAGTCGGGTGTTCAGGCTGTCGGGGTCGTTGTGCAGATAACGGGAAAACCGCGCGCCGCTGAGCAGACCGGCGTCGAGCAAGGAGGCGTGATTGAGGCGGTCTTCCAGCACGGTGTCGCCCTGCCCCACCAGCGCAGTCACGGCGCCGAGGTTGGCCATGTAGCCGTTGGAAAACAGCAAGGCACGAGGGCGACCGGTCAGGTCAGCCAGGGCCTCTTCAAGTTCATGATGCGGCGTGCTGTGGCCGATCACCAGATGCGAAGCCCCGCCGCCCACACCCCAGCGCTCGGCGCCGTTTTTCCAGGCCTTGATGACCTCAGGGTGATTGGCCAGGCCCATGTAATCGTTGTTGCAGAACGCCAATAGCGGCTTGCCGTCGACCACCACTTCAGGACCCTGCGGGCTCTCAAGAAGCGGGCGTTGACGGTAGAGATGTTCGGCACGACGGGCAGCGAGACGTGCGCTCAGATCGAAAGACATGCAGGCCTCGGGTCAGATGCAATGCGCATTTCCCTGTAGGCGCGAGCAAGCTCACACCTACAGTTTTTGTGCATGCCACAGGTTGTATATAGGCAGTGAACTAGCTGCAGTCTTAAACCGCCGCGTCGTAAAACATCTCGCTGCTCTTCTGCTCGATCAGCGCCTGCTCGATCGCGGCCTGATGCACTTCGTCCGAGTGCTCTTCGCGCGCTTCAGGCTGAATGCCCAGACGCGAGAACAGCAGCATGTCCTTGTCGGCCTGCGGGTTGGCGGTGGTCAGCAGCTTGTCGCCGTAGAAGATCGAGTTCGCGCCAGCGAAGAACGCCAGGGCCTGCATCTGATCATTCATCGCCTCGCGACCGGCCGACAAACGCACGTGGGACTGCGGCATCAGGATGCGCGCGACCGCCAGCATGCGGATGAAGTCGAACGGATCGACGTCTTCGGCGTTGGCCAGCGGCGTACCGGCAACCTTGACCAGCATGTTGATTGGCACCGATTCCGGGTGCTCCGGCAGGTTGGCCAGCTGGATCAGCAGATTGGCGCGGTCGTCCAGCGACTCGCCCATGCCAAGGATGCCGCCGGAGCAGATCTTCATACCCGCATCGCGCACGTAGGCCAGGGTCTGCAGACGCTCGCTGTAGGTGCGGGTGGTGATGATGCTGGTGTAGAAATCCGGCGAGGTGTCGAGGTTGTGGTTGTAGTAGTCCAGGCCGGCATCAGCCAGGGCCTTGGTCTGATCCTGATCGAGCTTGCCCAGGGTCATGCAGGTTTCCAGGCCCATGGCCTTCACGCCTTTGACCATCTCCAGCACGTACGGCATGTCTTTGGCCGACGGATGTTTCCAGGCGGCGCCCATGCAGAAACGGGTCGAACCGATGGCCTTTGCGCGGGCAGCTTCTTCCAGCACTTGCTGGACCTGCATCAGCTTTTCTTTTTCAAGGCCGGTGTTGTAGTGCCCGGATTGCGGGCAGTACTTGCAGTCTTCAGGGCAGGCGCCGGTCTTGATCGACAGCAGGGTGGAGACTTGCACGCGGTTGGCGTCGAAGTGAGCGCGATGCACGGTTTGCGCCTGAAACAGCAGGTCATTGAAGGGCTGTGTAAACAGAGCCCTGACCTCGGCTAAGGTCCAGTCGTGACGCAAAGTGGCATTGATGCTGGCGCTCATGGGCGGCTCCTTCATGTATTTGGCGATTGCCCGGGCGGTTCGCTCAATCGGCGAAACCGGAAAGACCACAGGCGCAACACGGATGTTCGGCATAGTTAAGGAAGAGCCATGCACTGTCAACCACATGACAACCATCAGGTTTACATCTGGTTAAAAGGTGAACAAATCTGCTTATTGTGCGATGAACGGACAGACTCACCCCACGCCATCTGTACCGCCTGCGAGAGCGACCTGCCATGGCTGATCGACTCATGCGAGCGCTGCGCCCTGCCCATGCCGATGTCCGGCCTGACCTGCACGCAATGCACCCGCCACTCGCCCACGTTTAACGACGTGATCGTGCCATGGCTTTACGACTTCCCCATCGACGCGCTGGTCACACGCTTCAAGCATCAGGGCAAGTGGCCGCTTGGCAGAATGATGGCTGAATTGCTCGCCCAGACCCTGCAACACCGCTTCGACGAAGGCCTGAGCCAACCCGACGTCATGATCCCTGTGCCTTTGGCCAGCAAGAGACTGCGCCAGCGCGGTTACAACCAGGCGGCAATGCTGGCGAACTGGCTGAGTTCGTTATTACGCCTGCCCGTCGATGAACGGCTGATCAAACGGGTGAAAGACACCCCGGCCCAACAAGGACTTGGAGCAAAGGCACGCAAACGAAACCTGCGCGAGGCGTTTGTGTTGGTGAAGCCTGGGGGTGTGATGGGCAAACATATCGCCCTGATTGACGACGTGCTGACCACAGGCTCCACGGCTGAGACGATTGCCCGGCTGTTGATGAGGGCGGGGGCGAGGGCTGTGGACGTTTATTGCCTGGCGAGGACGCCGAAGCCTGGCGACTGACTCTGATACTCATCTCTGATGGAATTGAAACACCCTGTAGATGTCGTCAAGACGATATCTACAGGGTCCGTGTTGCATTCAAGAAAGTGCCTTACACTCCGCCCTCATCGCCACAAGACAAACGCCGCCCGACATGTCCCTACCCCCCTCCCTCGCGCAACACATGGTCCGCCGCCCTCATCGCATTGCGTTGTTGCAGCATATTGCCGAGCAGGGTTCGATCACGCGGGCGGCGAAGAGCGCGGGGTTGAGTTACAAGGCGACGTGGGATGCCATCGACGAGCTGAACAACCTGGCGCACAAACCGCTGGTCGAGCGCAGCGTTGGCGGGCGGGGTGGCGGCGGGGCGAAGTTGTCGGAGGAAGGCGAACGGGTGCTGCGCCTGTATCAGCGCTTGCAGGCATTGCAGACGCAATTGCTGGAAACGCCGGAAGAAACCAGCGACCTGGCCCTGCTCAGTCGCTTGATGCTGCGCACCAGCGCGCGTAATCAGCTGCACGGTGAAGTGTCGAGCATCACGCCGTTCGGGCGCAACGACATGATCAAGCTGGCGCTGGCAGGCGGTCAGTCCATCGATGTACAGATCACCCACGACAGCACGCTGCGTCTGGAGCTGGAACAAGGCACCCATGTGTTCGCCCTGATCAAAGCCAGTTGGCTGGAACTACTGCCTTCCGATCAGCCAGCAACACCTGGATACAATTGCCTGACCGGTAACGTCGAGGAAATTCTCGACGGCGAAGACGGCCCCAGCGAGGTCAGAATCGGCCTTGTCAGCAGTCAGACGCTGTGCGCCGTGGCCGAGCCGGATCACCTCAAGGCCTTGAAAATAAAGGCTGGCAGCGAGGTAAAGGTGCAGTTCGCCCCCTCTTATGTGCTGATCGGCACGCCGCTTTAACTTCCCCTCACAGGTCACCTCAAAGGGCCTGCGCCGTCATCGGACGGACACAATAGCGTCATCCGGGCTGAATAAGGTTTGCGCCTAAACCGCAGGAGCCCGTGATGAAACTATTAGAAGAAAACCAATCCACCGACCTCGAAAATCTCGTGCAGCAAAGCAAGGTGGGCCTGACCCGCCGTGGCTTCATCAGCGCGGGCGTCCTGTGTGGCGCGGCGATGTTTCTGGGCGGCAACCTGCTCAGCCGCAGCGTGATGGCCGCCAGTGTCAGCGCCGGTAACAGCACCTTGCTCGGCTTCGACAGCATCCCCTCTTCTACCGCCGACAGCATCACGCTGCCTGCTGGTTACAAATCTTCCGTGCTGATCAGTTGGGGCCAACCCCTTCACGCAGGCGGCCCGGCCTTCGACCCGAGCGGCAAGGGCACGGCCAAGGCGCAGGAGATGCAGTTTGGCGACAACAACGACGGCATGAGCCTGTTCACCTTCCCCGGCGACGACGCCAACAACGCCACCCGCGCGCTGATGGCGATCAACAACGAATACACCAACTATCGCTACCTGTTCGATCACGGCAAAGACCCGCAGTCCGCCGACGACGTGCACAAGGCCCTGGCCAGCGAAGGGGTGTCGGTGATCGAGGTGAAGCGCGAAGGTGGTCAGTGGACGTTCGTGCAGGGCTCCAAGTACAACCGCCGCGTGCACGGCAATACGCCGATTCACCTGAGCGGTCCGGCTGCCGGGCATGAATGGCTGAAGACCGCTGCCGACACAACCGGTAGGAACGTTCTCGGCACGTTTCAAAACTGCGCCAACGGCAAGACACCTTGGGGCACTTATCTGACATGCGAGGAGAACTTCACTGACTGCTTCGGCAGCAGCGATCCTGCGCAGAAATTCGACGCCGCGGCCAAGCGCTATGGCGTGGTCGCAACCAGCAAGGAAGTGAACTGGCACCCGTACAACGAACGCTTCGACGTCGCCAAGACCCCCAACGAATTCAATCGCCATGGCTGGGTCGTGGAAATCGACCCGTTCGACCCGAAATCCACGCCGGTCAAACG
>CAURWS010000323.1:0-5288 GCA_963528485.1 uncultured Pseudomonas sp.
GTCTCTACGACACAGCCGCCAACGTCGCGCGAATGGACATCGCGCCTCGCCTGGCCAACCTGGACCCGAACAAGCCGTTCGTGTTGCTGGCCTGTCAGGGCGGCTCAAGTGGCGCCGCTCAGGAAGTGGCCAATGTCCTGCGCAGACCGGTCATTGGCTTTGACGAGAATATCTTTGTGAACACCGTTGAATGGATGAAACAGTCTGCCAACTTCGTGAGCAAAGAAGGCGTCAGAACACCGTTGGCGCTTCAGAAAATCCCGCATCTGGAAGGCCTGACCGGCGTGCAAGGGCCGCAGTGGTTCGCCCAAGGCCTCGAATATGAGATGGCGACGTTTCAACTCTACAAGCCTGTTTAGTCCACGGTCGAGGCGGCGCGGCTGGCAGGCGGTGGCGATCGGCAAGTCACCAACGCCCATGACCATTCGGCGCCGCCCTGCCGTCACGACTAAGGTTTACCCTGTGACAGGGTGTCGCGCCGAGTGCCACGCGGTATACTGCCGCGCCTTTTTCCTGCCGCTGCGCCTGAGCGGTGGCCGAGCCGATGGCCGTTCGCAGGCAAGTCCGTGCTTGTTTGCGCAAACCGCCCTATACATGTTCCCGCCTGATTCGAGGAGAACACCATGACCGTGATCAAGCAGGATGATCTGATTCAGAGCGTCGCCGACGCCCTGCAGTTCATCTCCTATTACCACCCCGTCGATTTCATCCAGGCCATGCACGAGGCCTACCTGCGCGAAGAATCGCCCGCCGCGCGCGACTCCATGGCTCAGATCCTCATCAACTCGCGCATGTGCGCCACCGGCCACCGTCCGATCTGCCAGGACACCGGCATCGTCACCGTCTTCGTACGCGTGGGCATGGACGTGCGCTGGGACGGCGCCACCATGAGCCTGGACGACATGATCAACCAGGGCGTGCGTCAGGCCTACAACCTGCCGGAAAACGTCCTGCGTGCCTCGATCCTCGCCGACCCGGCAGGCGCTCGCAAGAACACCAAGGACAACACCCCGGCGGTCATTCACTACTCCATCGTTCCGGGTAATACCGTGGAAGTGGACGTGGCGGCCAAGGGCGGCGGCTCGGAAAACAAATCGAAGATGGCGATGCTCAACCCGTCCGATTCGATCGTCGATTGGGTACTGAAAACCGTGCCGACCATGGGCGCTGGCTGGTGTCCGCCTGGCATGCTGGGCATCGGCATCGGCGGCACCGCCGAGAAGGCCGCAGTCATGGCCAAGGAAGTCCTGATGGAGTCCATCGACATCCACGAGCTGAAGGCTCGTGGCCCGTCGAACCGTCTGGAAGAAATGCGTCTGGAGCTGTTCGAGAAGGTCAATCAGCTGGGCATCGGCGCTCAGGGCCTGGGTGGCCTGACCACCGTGCTCGACGTCAAGATCATGGACTACCCGACCCACGCAGCCTCGCTGCCGGTCTGCATGATCCCCAACTGCGCCGCCACCCGTCACGCGCATTTTGTGCTCGACGGTTCCGGCCCTGCGTCGCTGGAAGCGCCACCGCTGGACGCCTACCCGGAAATCGTCTGGGAAGCCGGCCCGTCGGCTCGTCGCGTCAACCTCGACACCTTGACTCCGGAAGACGTGCAGAGCTGGAAGCCGGGCGAAACCGTCCTGCTCAACGGCAAGATGCTCACCGGTCGCGACGCCGCACACAAGCGCATGGTCGAGATGCTGAACAAGGGCGAAACCCTGCCGGTGGATCTGAAAGGTCGCTTCATCTATTACGTCGGCCCGGTTGATCCGGTCGGTGACGAAGTGGTCGGCCCGGCGGGTCCAACCACCGCCACGCGTATGGACAAGTTCACCCGTCAGATCCTCGAGCAAACCGGCCTGCTGGGCATGATCGGCAAATCCGAGCGCGGCCCGACCGCGATCGACGCGATCAAGGACAACAAGGCCGTTTACCTGATGGCCGTCGGCGGTGCTGCGTACCTCGTCGCCCAGGCGATCAAGAAGTCGCAAGTGCTGGCCTTCCCGGAACTGGGCATGGAAGCGATCTACGAGTTCGAGGTCAAAGACATGCCGGTCACTGTCGCTGTGGACAGCAACGGCGAGTCGGTTCACATCACAGGTCCCGCCATCTGGCAGAAAAAGATCAGTGAAAGCCTGGCGGTTGAAGTGCAATAAGCGCTTTCTGGCAACCACGAAAAGCCCGGCCTGTGTGCCGGGCTTTTTCGTTTTACGCCCCTGTCAGCGCTGGAACGGGTTTTTGCGCTTGCGCGGCGAGCCATCGTCCAGCAACGGCAGCCCCTGCTCCGCTCGTCGGGCATTGACCTCCTCGGCCGTATCGTTTTCATCCTCGTTGATGGTGTACCAGCCTACGTAAGTCACGCGCCGCATCCAGCCCTTGGCCGTCATGGTGACCGTCGGGCGCCCGAGCGGATCGTAGAACTGTTCGTCGTGATACCAGTGCTCACGCGCAGAGCTGTCATCCACATAGCCTTCGGTATTGGTGAAGTAAGGCCGGTAGACCCGCACCGCCAGGCCCTTGTTGTTGTATTCGACGCGCTCACTGACGCGCCAGCGGGGGTCGGCTTCGACTTCGATCAACTTGCCGTCTTCACCCACGTTCAATCGCCCATCGATGACCTGATACGCCTTGCCAGGTTCGACCAATTGTCGGGTTTGCAAGGTTCTGCCGAATCCATCGACAGAGGCCAGGCTCTTGCGCAATTGCCGCTCAGGGTCATCGGGATAGCGGTCCCACTGCATGGCCAGGCTGTGGACTGGCACCTTGTGATCGGCCCAACTGAACGCGTCGTAGTAATGAACGGTGGCAAAATCGATTGTTGATGGAGCCGCGATGGCGTCCACCGGTTTTTGTTCCTCCATCACGGCGTCGACCAGCGACTGAAAACCGACCTCCTTGCCCAGTTCCGTGCCATAGAAACTGGTCATGCGCAGCACTCCAAAACCGTCATAAAGCGCTTCCTGAGAGTTGCGATTGGGGTCCACGATTTTGACGGGTTGCATGCTGCGATAACTGTAGGTTGCCGATGTGGTGCAACCATCCGGCGCGGTGACGGCCTTGACCAGCAGGTTGTAATCGTCGTATTCAACGGTGCTCCACCCATGGCTCGCGGTCGGCCTGAATTGCTCCACCCGACAGAATTGCTCAGCCCCTGCATATTTGTTGAACCCTCGCTTGACCGACCACAAGGTGCGTTCCGGCTCTTCGGGCAGCCTGCACGTCATGCGGTGGTAGCCGAGTACCTCCAGCTTCGCGGTCAGCTCATCGGGTGTCATCACCCGGTCGTACGCCGTCAGCGAGTGGTCATCCAGCTCGGCAAGCTCCACGGCGTCGGCCAGCGCCACAAAGGTCGCCTCGCCATCCCCGGCATTGACGTAACGCTGTTTACTGAGTGCCACCAATGTGCGAGGCAGCGATGCAAACCAGCCCTGCGGCGCCTTGAAACGCTCATAGCTGATGTCTTCAGGACTGACCGTCGCGCGCTCGGCCACCATCGCATTGGCCCGGCTCAGATAGGGCAAGCCCAGCCGCCAGCTCTGCGGCGCATCCAGATGAATCGGCTGAGCCCGGGCTTCCGTCAGATAGAAGTTCTGCTGAGCATCATCGTGCGCGGCCTGCCACCAGCGCTGCTGATGCTCGTCTTCGAAGGGCGGCGTATCGCTTGCTGACTTGCGCCGGGCGTCATTGACGCTGGCGCCATGGGTCAGCACACCGTATTCATCCCATTTCAGGTTGATGGCGCGCTGGCACATCGGGTCATCTGCGTGGCCTTCGTACTGATAACTGATCGACTCAAGCGTCAATGACAACTGCCGCGCATAGGGCTGATGTTTGCTGACCGGCGCCAGCTGGCGCACCAAATAACGCGATGTCTGCACTGAATACGGCACGCCATTGGGCGTGTCTGCTTCCAAGCCGAAAACTTCCACCCTCAGCACAGCCCCCGCGAGTGAGCGGGCCATCTCGCGCAAATCATCGTCTGTGGGTGAAGCGATAAGCTGATCATCGCCATTGGCAAAGGTGGTCAGCAAGTCGTCGCCCAACACCACGGCATCTGGGTCGCTCTCATCAAATCCAGTGATTTTTTTCGCCGGGTGACGCCCGCTGTGATACCAGGTTTTGGTCATCACGGGGGCCGTGAAGCCTTGTTCTTTCTGAGTGGCTTGCGGCGCCTCGCTGTCGGTCTGACACACCAGCCCAAAGCCGCGGAACTCGCGCTCGTGACCGTCGTAATAGCCCTGACGAAACTTGAAGTGCCGAGTCAGCTGATTGCCCGTCACCTCATCGAGCTGCGTCTGTCGGGTGACCACGTGCAGCGCGAAAGGCACGCCAGACTCCACTGCCAGCCCCGCCTCCTGCAACTCGACTTTTTCGTCCAGCCACTCCTGCGCGGAACTGCGATAGCAAATGGAACCCGACGCGCCCATGCCATTGCGGGTGCTGTACAAGAGATACGGTTTGACCGGCGGATGATCGAAGCGCCAGTGCGTGGTCTTCATGTGCGGGACGGTCAGCACCAGGCTCGAACAGCCCAAGCCTTGCAAATCGGCCATGTTCACCTGACAGAGGTGGTCATAGCGAACCCCGTCCGGCCAAGGGTGTGTGACCGGGTCGGCCAAGTGGTTGCCTGAGCGGTTCATGAACAACTGAAAGCCATCAGACTCCAGGTACACCAGGTCAACCGCTCCGGATCCGTCCATGTCCGCCAATCGAACGCGCCCGGCGTCGAACTCATCCCACGAAAACGGCAGTGTCGCGAACAACTGCCCTTTGCCAAATCGCCCTCTGCCCAGATTCGCCCAGACCCGAATCTCATCGTGACGAATACGCACAAGATGTTGCTGACCGCTGCCGAAAATGTCGCAGAAAGCGACCAGCTCGGATGAACTGTTGCTGAGCATCGGCAGCGAATCACCATCGGTGTCATGAACAATGTCCTGCCCGTTGGCAAAGCCGTCATCACGCCGACTGGCGTACAGGCGCACGCTGCGCGGGCCGATCAGCGTCAGGTCAGACAACCCGTCTCCGACCAGATCCGCCAACTGCCCCTGGGGATGAAAGAACTCCGGCGGGAAGGCGGAAAACGGCGTGAATCTGGTCCAGCTTCGATCCGGGTTCAAGGTAAAGAAACCAGCGATGCCGGGTTGCGCCATGATCCAGTCCAGACGGCCATCCCCGGTCATGTCAGCGAGTGACTGACGAACCGCTGTCTGTGAATCAGCGGCAGGATTACCCGGCAACAACTGCCAAGGGCCATATTTCACAGCGTCAGGGTCATCGGATTCGGTGTCACGTAC
>CAURWS010000324.1:0-5276 GCA_963528485.1 uncultured Pseudomonas sp.
ATGTGCAACTGCTCGGTGCCGATGAGCAAGCGGCGCAGCAGCAATGGGCTGTTGCACCCAGCGCTGCGGCCAGCCAGTGGCTGCCTGAATGGCTTAACCAGCAGGCAGAGCGCACCCCGGAGCGGGTCGCATTGATGTGGGACGGCGGTCAGCTCGACTTCGCCAGCCTGCACACCCAGGCCAATCGGCTGGCCCATTACCTGCGCGACAAAGGCGTCGGCCCGGATGTGCCAGTGGCGATTGCCGCCGAACGCTCGCCGCAGTTGCTGATCGGTCTGTTGGCGATTCTCAAGGCCGGTGGCGCCTACGTGCCGCTGGATCCGGACTACCCCGCTGAGCGGCTGGCGTACATGCTTGAGGATTGCGGCGCCGAGCTGTTGCTCACGCAAAGTCACCTGTTGAGCGCGCTGCCGGTCAGCCCCGCCGTCAGCAGCATTGCCATGGACCTGCTCAAGCTCGATAACTGGTCCAGCCATGCACCGGGTTTGCACCTCAGTGGCGATCACCTGGCCTACGTGATTTACACCTCAGGCTCCACCGGCCAGCCCAAGGGGGTCGGCAACACCCACGGTGCCTTGGCCGAGCGCCTGCAGTGGATGCAGGCGACCTATCGGCTGGATGCCTCTGACGTGCTCATGCAGAAGGCGCCGATCAGTTTCGATGTGTCGGTCTGGGAGTGCTTCTGGCCGTTGATCACAGGTTGTCGTCTTGTGCTTGCCGGACCGGGCGAGCACCGCGACCCTCAGCGAATCGTGCAGCTTGTTCGGCAGTTCGGGGTGACCACGCTGCACTTCGTGCCGCCGCTTCTGCAACTGTTTATCAGCGAGCCGCAGGTGGCCACGTGCGCCAGCCTGCGACGCCTGTTTTCCGGTGGCGAGGCGTTGCCCGCTGCGTTGCGTGATCGGGTGCTGACGCAGCTGCCGTCCGTGCAGCTGCACAATCGCTATGGCCCGACGGAAACCGCAATCAACGTCACCCACTGGCACTGCCAGCGCGAGGACGGCGAGCGCTCACCCATTGGCCGCCCCCTGGGCAACGTGCAATGCCGGGTGCTGGACAGCGATCTCAACCTCGCGCCGCAAGGTGTGGCTGGCGAATTGTGCATTGGCGGTCAGGGGCTTGCGCGAGGGTATCTCGGACGGCCAGGGCTCAGCGCCGAGCGTTTCGTGGCTGACCCGCTGGGCGAGCCGGGCGCGCGTGTGTATCGAACGGGTGACTTGGCGCGCTGGACGGCAGAGGGTGTGCTGGAGTACCTCGGACGGCTTGACCAGCAGGTGAAGTTGCGCGGGTTCCGTGTCGAGCCTGAGGAAATCCAGGCCCGTCTGTTGGCGCTCGATGGCGTGGAACAGGCCGTGGTGCTGGTGCGCGAGACCGCGGCCGGACCACAGCTGGTCGGTTACTTCACCGCCAGCGCCAACCCTTCGCAATCGGCGCAGGAGCAGGCTCAGTACCTCAAGCAGGCGCTGGCAGGCGAGTTGCCGGAATACATGGTCCCGGCGCAGCTCATGCGCCTGGACGCCATGCCGCTTGGCCCCAGTGGCAAGCTGGACCGTCGCGCCTTGCCCGAACCTGTCTGGCAGGTCCGTGAGCACGTCGAGCCGACCTCCCCGTTGCAGCAGCAGATCGCTGCCATCTGGTGCGAGGTGCTGGGTGTTGCGGGTGTCGGGCTGCGCGATGACTTTTTCGCACTGGGCGGCCACTCGTTGCTGGCGAATCAGATCATTGCCCGGGTGCGTCAGGCCTGTGACGTCGAACTGCCGTTGCGGGTGCTGTTCGAGGCGCCGGAGCTGGGTGAGTTCGCCGAACGTGTGAGCCAGATTCAGATGGCCGGGCTGCGCAACCAGCAGACGGCCATCGCGACAGTGGATCGCAGCCAGCCGGTTGCATTGTCGTATTCACAGCAGCGCATGTGGTTCCTGTGGCAGATGGAGCCCGACAGTCCGGCGTACAACGTTGGTGGCATGGCGCGTTTGCGCGGTGTGCTGGATGTCGGACGATTCGAGTCCGCACTGCAGGCCCTGATCATGCGCCACGAGACGTTACGTACCACGTTCCCGAGCATCGACGGCGTGGCCTGCCAACAGGTCAATCCGCAGACCGGATTCAGCCTGGGCTGGCATGATTTTTCCCGTTTCGACGCAGCGACCTGTCAGCAGCACCTGCAAGCCCTGGCCGACAGCGAGGCGCACCTGCCGTTCGATCTGGAACGCGGGCCGTTGTTGCGCGGTTACCTGGTCAAGGCCGCCGAGCAGACCCATTACTTCGTGCTGACCCTGCATCACATCGTCACCGAAGGCTGGGCCATGGACATTTTTGCCCGGGAGCTGAGCGCCTTGTACGAGGCGTTCATCGACGAGCGTGAATCACCCCTGGCGCCATTGCCGGTGCAGTACCTGGATTACAGCGTGTGGCAACGTCAATGGCTGGAGTCCGGCGAGCGTCAGCGTCAGCTGGATTACTGGACCGCTCAACTGGGCCACGAACACCCGCTGCTCGAACTGCCGGGCGACCGGCCGCGCCCGCCGGTGCAAAGTCATGGCGGCGAGCTGTTTCGCTTCGACCTGAGCGACGAACTGGCCGCACGGGTGCGTCAGTTCAACGCGCAGCAGGGGCTGACCCTGTTCATGACCATGACCGCCGCGCTGGCGTTGCTGCTCTACCGTTACAGCGGCCAGACCGACCTGCGTATCGGTGCGCCGGTGGCCAACCGTATCCGTCCGGAAAGCGAAGGCTTGATCGGCGCGTTCCTCAACACGCAAGTGCTGCGGTGCCAACTGGATGGCCAGATGACGGTCGCGCAGTTGGTCGAGCAGGTCCGCCAGACGGTCATCGATGGCCAGTCCCATCAGGACCTGCCGTTCGACCATCTCGTCGAGGCTTTGCAGCCGCCCCGCAGCGCGGCCTACAACCCGCTGTTCCAGGTCATGTGCAACGTGCAGCGCTGGGAATTCCAGCAGAGCCGTACGCTGGGCGGCATGACCGTGGAATACATCGTCAACGACGCCCGGGCGACCAAGTTCGACCTCAACCTTGAGGTCACCGACCTGGATCACCGGCTGGGCTGCTGCCTGACATACAGCACCGACCTGTTCGACGAGCCGACCATCGCGCGCATGGCCGGGCACTGGCGCAATTTGCTCGAAGGCCTGCTGGGCAATCCACTGCAGCGCCTGAGCGAGTTGCCGTTGCTGCATGTCGAGGAACAACAGGCTCTGCTGCAAAGCCTGGGCGCGGCCAATGATCAGCAGCTCGTTGAGCAGTGTATCCATGGCCTGTTCAGCCAGCAGGCGGCGACCCGCCCCGAAGCGCCGGCGCTGACGTTTGCCGGGCAGACGCTGAGCTATGGCGAACTGAACCGTCGCGCCAACCAACTGGCGTGGCGTCTGCGTGAGCAGGGCGTCGGTCCGCAGGTGCGGGTGGGGCTGGCGCTGGAGCGCTCGCTGGAGATGGTGATCGGTTTGCTGGCCATTCTGAAGGCCGGTGGCGCTTATGTTCCACTGGACCCGGAATACCCCCTGGATCGTCTGCACTACATGGTCGAAGACAGTGGCATCGCCGTGCTGCTCAGCCATGACGCTCTGCTTCAGGCCCTGGGCCCGCTGCCGCAAGGCGTGGCCAGCTGGAGCCTGGAAAGCGAAGGTCCGGGGCTTGCGAACTACCCGACCGATGAGTTGCCGCTGACCACGCTGGCCCAGCATCAGGCGTACCTGATCTACACCTCGGGCTCCACGGGCAAACCCAAGGGAGTCGTGGTGTCCCATGGCGAAATCGCCATGCATTGTCAGGCTGTGATCGAGCGTTTCGGGATGCGCGCAGACGACTGTGAACTGCATTTCTATTCGATCAACTTCGATGCCGCCAGCGAGCGTCTGCTGGTGCCGTTGCTGTGTGGCGCACAGGTGGTTTTACGCGCGCAGGGGCAGTGGGATGCAGGCCAGATCTGCCATTTGATCGAAGAACAGGGTGTCAGCATCCTGGGTTTCACCCCCAGCTACGGCAGCCAGTTGGCGCAGTGGCTGGCCACGCAACAGAAAGTCTTGCCGGTACGCATGTGCATCACCGGCGGTGAGGCGCTGACAGGCGAGCATTTGCAGCGTATCCGTGCGGCGTTTGAACCGCAGGTGTTTTTCAACGCCTACGGCCCGACCGAAACCGTGGTCATGCCACTGGCCAGCCTGGCGCCGCAGACGCTGGAGGAGGGCGCCGGCAGCGTGCCGATCGGACAGGTGGTGGGCGCGCGGGTGGCCTACATCCTCGATGCCGATCTGGCGCTGGTTCCGCAAGGGGCGACGGGCGAGCTGTATGTCGGCGGTGCCGGGCTTGCTCAGGGCTATCACGCGCGCGCCGGGCTGACCGCCGAGCGCTTTGTTGCCGATCCGTTCTCGGTTCAGGGGGGACGCTTGTACCGCACGGGCGATCTGGTGCGCCAGCGTGCCGATGGCCTGGTCGAATACCTGGGCCGTATCGACCATCAGGTGAAAATTCGCGGTTTCCGTATCGAACTGGGCGAGATCGAGAACCGGCTGCTGGAATTCCCCAAGGTGCGCCAGGCCGTGGTGCTGGCACTGGACATGCCGGGTGGCAAACAGCTGGCGGGCTACCTGGTGTGTGACGGCGCGGCGCTGGACGATACCCAGCAGGCCCACTGGCGTGAAGCGCTCAAGGGCCATTTGCGCAGCCAGTTGCCCGATTACATGGTGCCGACACACCTGATGCGCCTGGACGCGATGCCGCTGACCGCCAACGGCAAGCTCGACCGCCGGGCGCTGCCCGTGCCGGACGTGTCGCTCAATCGCCCGTCGTATGTGGCGCCAGTGAGTGCGCTCGAACAGCAGATCGCCGAGGTCTGGTGCAAGGTGCTGGGGGTGGTTCAGGTCGGTCTGAACGACAACTTCTTCGAATTGGGCGGTGACTCCATCCTGTCGATCCAGGTGGTCAGTCATGCCCGGCAGATGGGCATCCACTTCAGCCCGCGAGACCTGTTCCAGCACCAGACGATCCAGAGCCTTGCCGGGGTGGCGACGTCGAGTGCGGCGGTGGGCGTCGATCAAGGGCCGTTGCGCGGAGAGTCGGCGCTGACGCCGATCCAGCACTGGTTCTTTGACACCGACATCCCCCAGCGCCAGCACTGGAACCAGGCCGTGCTGCTGCAGCCGGTCGAGCGTCTGGACCCCCATGCGCTGGATCAGGCGTTGAGTGCGGTGGTGCGCCATCACGATGCCCTGCTTCTGAGCTTCACCGATGTTGCCGGGCGCTGGAGTGCACGGTTCCGTGAG